>JALYMX010000529.1 GCA_030773495.1 Actinomycetota bacterium
GGACGACGGTGACCCGATGCCCGGCGGCCACGGCGGCGGCCACCACGCGCTCGCCGGGGTCGGACACGACGGGCATCCCGGCGTCGCTCACCAGGACCACGCGGCGGCCCTCGTCGACCAAGCGGGCCAGCTCGCCCGCGCGCGCCGCCTCGTTGTGGGCGTGGACGGCGACGAGGCGCTTGCCGGTGACGCCGGCCGCGCTCAGCAGGGCCAGGGTACGGCGGGTGTCCTCGCAGGCCACCACGTCGGCGCCGGCGAGGGCCTCGACGGCTCGGGGCGACAGGTCGCCCAGGTTGCCGAGGGGGGTGGCCACCAGCACGAGGGCAGGCCCGCTGTCAGGGGTCACCCTTGACCTCGAGGCGGTCGCCGGCCCGCAGCCGCCACCGCTCGAAGGCGCCGGCCTCCGCCTCCACCACGCAGCGCGCCCGCAGCCGGGGCCGGCCGATCCTGTTGCGCGGCATGCACACGGTGTCGACGACCGTCATGTCCTTGTCGCAGTACGCCACGTCTATGGGGAAACGCATGCCGAGGGTGTGCACCGAGCGGGCCGGCTTGATGAGCATGGCGCCCTCCACGCCGTCCCTTCCCAGAAGGCCCCGGGCCCGCCCGCCCACGCCCTCGGCCACCTCCAACACGGCGAGCACCTCCCCGTCACGCAGCAGCCACGGCATCAGCCCACCTCACACGTTGAAGCGGATCTCGAGCACGTCACCGTCGAGGACCTCGTAGTCCTTGCCCTCCACCCGCAGGCGCCCCGCCTCCTTGGCCGCCTGCCACGAGCCCAGCTCGAGCAGCTCGTCCCAGCGGATGACCTCGGCGCGGATGAAGCCCCGCTGCAGGTCCGAGTGGATGACGCCGGCGCACTCCGGGGCGCGGGCGCCGGCGCGGAACGTCCACGCCCGAGACTCCTTCTCGCCAGTGGTGAGGAACGTGCGCCGACCGAGCAGGTGGTAGGCGGCGCGGACCACGCGGGGCAGCGCGCCCTCTCCCAGCCCCAGGCCCTCGAGCAGCTCGGCCCGCTCGGCGGGATCGAGGCGGGCCGCCTCCGCTTCGAGCTGGACGCTCACGGCCAGCACCTCGGCGGCCCCGCCGAGGGCGTCGATCACGGGCTTGGCGATGGCGTCGCCGCCGGCCACGTCGTCCTCCCCCAGGTTGACCACGGCGAGGACCGGCTTGTCGGTGAGCAGGAAGAACGGGCGCAGCCCGGCGCGCAGGTCGGCAGCGAGGCCCGAGCGGTACAGCGGGGTGCCGCTCTGGAGCACCTCGAGGGCGGCGTCCAGGGCGGCCACCTCGCCGGCCAGCGTGGGGTCCGATCGCGCCGCCTTGCGACGTCGTGCAACGAGGCTCTCCACGGCGGCGGTGTCGGCCAGCACGAGCTCCAGCTCGAGCACCTCCAGGTCCTCGAGGGGGTCGGCGCCGCCCACCACGGAAGGGTCGGAGAAGGCCCGCAGCACCAGGCACAGCGCATCGGTCTCCCGGATGCCGGCGAGGAAGCGGTTCCCCATGCCCTCGCCGGTGGACGAGCCGGCGGCCAGGCCGGCCAGGTCGACGAACTCCACTGTCGCCGGCACCGTCTTCCTGCTGCGGGACATGGCGGAGAGGGCGTCGAGCCGGACGTCGGGCACCTGGGCGACGCCGACGTTGGTCTCGGTGGTGGAGAAGGGATGAGCGGCCACCGAGGCCGAGCCACCCGTCAGCGCGTTGAACAGCGAGGACTTCCCGGCGTTGGGCAGCCCGACCATCCCGAGGCGCTCCATTGGGCGGAGGCTACCGCCGCCCGCTAGCGTCCCCGCTCGGCATGTCGAAGAAGACCAACAAGCGCAAGCAGCGGGCAACGAAGAAGGCCAACCACGGGAAGCGCCCGAACACCGGGCGCTGAACGAGGGGCCATGTCGCCGTGCCCCCGGGGCGGTGCGCGCGTGGCGTCGAACAGCTCTCTGACTGAGGGGTGATCGACGAGCTGAAGGCGGTGCTCGACGAGATGTCCGGCGCGATCCGCCTTGGTTCTCCCACGCCGAGAGCGTCGACCGCTCCCTGGCCCGCCTGGAGGCGCTCCCCACCCGGCCGGCCGCCGCCGTGCGACGCCCGCGGGGACTGGTCGCCCGACTGAGCCTGCTCGGGCTCGGCGTGGCTGTCGACGCGCTGCCCTATGGCGAAAGCGAAGGCTTGCCGGCGGGTGCAGCTGGGGCGGGACCCGGGGCATCCGCCGGTGATCGAGGAGGTTGGGTGACCGGCGAGGTGGGCGAGGCCCACGTGGCCGACCCCGCCGGCGTCCGTAGGCGCGCCACGAGGAGGCCGTGGCCCGCGACGAGGCCATGCTGGTGGGCCACCCCCACCGCCTGGGCCCGAGCACGTCGCCCCGGTGGCGCCGTACTGGTCGCACCACGGCGATCCCGACGGCTGCGAGGACGCGGCGGCCGCCCACGGCGAGCGGGGGCGGTTCCAGCTGTCGCAGGGCCTCGGGGGCACCTCAGTGGGCGACACGGTCCTCGACCCCATCTCGACCACCATCGTCTCGGGCGTCCTCGGCCGCGTCGAAGACGAGCCGTTCCACGCCGACTGGGCCGAGGCCAGGGAGCGCCTGGGAGAGACGGCCGCGAGCGAAGCGATTCGAACGTCAATCGGTTCCTGAAGACGGCCGACATCCGCGAGGACGTCCCCGTGCGACCGGCACGCGCGAGCGGCCGAGCTTCGCGCGCGGGCGCGGAGCGGGTCCGCCGTCGACGCGCTCATCGTCGCAAGACGGAACGAGGCGGCGCCCGTTGCTGCAACTGGGGGAGTTCGACCTGGTCGAGCACCTGGCGGACCACAGCCTCGCCACCACGTCCCACGCCTCCTCTTGACTTTGTCGTGAACAAGGCGTACGCAGGACCACGGACCCGACGAAAGGGACGGTCCGCACGGGGAGCAGAGGACATGGGAGGCGGAGCACTGGGCGACGCCGGTCACGAGTTGCAAGGTGAGCGCCACGCCGTCGAGGCCGCCCAACTTGCGTCGCGTCTCTCGACCTCGGTTCTCCAAGCACCCATGTGCTTCACCGCGACCTCCGAGGGAAGCGCCTTGCTGGGCATCGAAGACTGTGACGACGCGGCACTGGAGGGCGCGGGCAGCGCCGCAAGCGTGACGGAAACGATCCTGAAGGCGGTGGGCAGCGCGCCCAACCTGAAGCATGTGAGTGAATGGAAGCGAGACTGGCGACGCCGGGACCAACTCGCCGGCCGGACGCGGGGTGTTGCCGCGTCGACCAACGGCGAGCGGCCGAACGACCGCCCCGTGCTGACAACCGCCGGAACCCGCGGCGAGGACGGCGGCCGATGAGGACCCGGAGCGGCTTTCGGGCTGGAGGACCACGCGCACGGTCGCAGCACCGTCGTCGGCGTGCGACGAATTTGGTTTGGAACACATAGGGGGGAGGCCACGAGTGGCACGTTTTACCGAGCAAGTCAAAGTCGTGAACCGGCTTTCAGGCAGGGTCCACCAGTGGGAACTTTGCGACGCGGTGAGCTACTACCTCGTGGAAGAGGCTGGGCCAACCATCCACGTGCCACCGGGGTTCAAGACCGACTTCGCCTCCGTACCCCGGCCATTCTGGTTCTGGATCGCTCCGTGGGGTCGACACGGGAGGGCGGCGATCCTGCACGACTTCCTGTACCAGCTCGGATCGGTGACCGAGCCCGGTGGACGTCTTCGACGACCACCGAAGCGCGAGGCGGACCGCATCTTTCGCGACGCCATGGCGGTGTTGGACAACAAGATCCTCAGCGAGAGCGACTTCTGGAGTCGCTGGCCGAAGCCCATCCTCGCTGTTCGGCTCGCGATCGCGGTTCCGCGGCGCTGGCTGATGTGGGCCGCGGTCGCCCTCTTTGGTTTCCCGGCCTACAAGCGGCAGCAGCACAAAGGGTCGGCTCCGCCCCTTGAGCACGAGATGCTGGAGAGGATCGCCGAAGCGCTCACGGCGAAGCCACAGGGCGACGCGCCCGCCAGTGCGTCGGTCCCGTCGGCCTCGAGCTGACGTCGCGCTCCTGGCGCATTGGTGCCGCTGGTGATGCCCCTTGGCGGTCCGGGTCCACGTGCGTGGTACGCGCGAGTCGGGAGGGCATGAGCGGCGACGTCGCCCCCCGCGGCGGGAGCGCGATGCTCGACGCCATCCTCGTCCGCCCCGCAGCCCTATGACGCTCGTCCTCGCCCGCCGCCGCTTCCTGGCCCTGGCAGGAGCGTGGTCGCCGCCACCGGCCTTTCGCCCGCAGCAGCGGCACGCGTCCTTCTCCGCTCGCCGGAGGCGACGGAGGTGGCGGCCGCCCTGACGACCCTGGTGGAGACGCTACGGCCCGGCCCGCCCGGCCGCCTCGGC
>JALYMX010000530.1 GCA_030773495.1 Actinomycetota bacterium
GCACCTGACCGAGCGCCACGCTGGGCGGCGCCCGCCGGCCGTCGCTCGTCAGTGCCCGGCGCATGGCGCTGCGCAGCGCAGGACGGGACCAGACGTCGATCGTTGTGGCGGCCAGCAGCTTGGCGCCGTCGAGGACGGCGGCCACCCCCGGGGCGCCCGTCGCCCACCGACTGAAGCCGGGCGTGTGGAGCGGGACACTCGGCGGGGCCAGGCGAACGAACGGGTGGGCGCACGGTACGAGGTGGCTGATGTTGCCGAGGTCGGTGCTGCCGGCCGCCTGGGCCGGGATGTCGTCGAGGGGCACGGGGTCACGGCCGAGCGCTCGCAGGTTCGCCTCGACGGCGGCAGCCAGCGGGGCGTTCGGCACGAACGGCAGGTAGGCCGGCCACCGCCAGCGGAGCTCGACACCGGCGCCCGTGGCGACACCGCCGGCCTCGAAGCACGCGCCGACCTGAGCGGCGAGCGACGGCAAGCGGTCGTGGCGGTCGCAGCGGAGGATGAACGTGCCGGCGGCGTGGGCCGGGACGATGTTGGGGGCCTCGCCGCCTTCGACGACGATCCCGTGCACCTTGTCCGCCGGCGCCAGGCGCGACCGGAGGTTGGCGACTCCCTGGTAGCCGATCACGAGGGCGTCGAGGGCGTTGACGCCGCGCTCGGGCGCCAGCGCGGCGTGGGCGGCGCGCCCGTGGCACTCGACGTCGAGGTACTGGGCGGCGTGGAGGCGCGGCGACGAGGCGTCGAAGGTGCTCGGGTGGACGAGCACGACGGCGTTGGCACCGTCGAACGCGCCGCGTCCGGCGAGGACGACCTTGCCCCCGCCGCGCTCCTCGGCGGGACACCCAACCAGGCGGACCCTCCCGGCGAGCCGGTCGGCCAGGGGTGCCAGTGCCCGTGCCGCCCCGACGGCGGCGGCGGCGATCAGGTTGTGCCCGCAGGCGTGCCCGAGCCCGGGCAGGGCGTCGTACTCGGCGCACAGCACCACGAGCGGTCCTCGGCGCCCGCCCGACGCCGCGAAGGAGGTGGACACGCCGAAGGCCGGACGCCGCACGGCCAGTCCCGTGCCCGTGGCGGCGCCGGCGCAGCGGCGCACCGCAGCGTGCTCGCGCCACGCCACCTCGGGTCTGGCGTGAAGATCCTCGGCGAGGGCGACGAGGTGATCGGCGTCCCGCTCGATGGCATCGGCGGCCGCTCGCTTGGCCTCGTCACGGGTCACTTCAGGCCGCTCGCGCCCGGCGCGCGCCCCCCACCAGGCGGATGATGTTGCCGCCCGTCACCAGGGCCTCCTCTCGGGGCGGCAACCCGAGCGCCTTCACCTTGGCGAGCTCCACGCCGGGGTGCAGGAAGGGCCCATCGCTGCCGAACAGCAGCTTGGTCGGGCCCGCCCGCTTGATGACGTCGACGAGCAGGTCGAAGTAGCGCACGCCGGAGGTGTCGGCGAAGACGTTCGGCAACCGCGCCAGCTGGTCGATCAACGCCGTCTGGGCCCGCCAGTCGTCGGCGAAGGACGACAGGTGCGGGATGATCCACGGGATGTCGAACTCCCCGGCGAGGAGCTCGACCGCCGCCGTGTCGCCCCGAGGATCGTACAACACGGGCAGCCGGCGCCGGGCGGCGACCTCGGCGATCTCGCGGGACATCGGGCCGTTGGACCAGTGCACCTTGATCCCGCGGAACCCGTGGACATCGACGGCGCGGGCGACGACGTCGGCGACCCTCCCCCGGTCGGCAATCGGGTGGAGGAAGACGAAGCCCGTCCACCGGCGCGGGTCGGCGCGGACGAGGGCGGCCACCTCCTCGTTGGCCCGGTCGTACGGCCCCTCGTTGAGGGTGGCGAACACGACGGAGCGCCCGATCCCCGCCGCCCTCGCCCGGCGCACGTACGGGCGCACGTCGGCATGGGCCAGCGACGGGTGCCGGAACCCGTCGCCGTGGCCGGCATGGCAGTGGCAGTCGATGATCACGTCACCCCGAGCTTCGTCGGCGTGAGCCCCATGCGCCGGGCCAGGTCGATGAACTTCATCCCGGACTGCTTCAGCGCGGCGTGGACGCCCGGGGACTGGCCGCCCGCGTTGGTGATGACCCGCTGCACCTTGGGCGGCAGCTTCATCGCCCCACCGCTCGCCACCGCCGCCTGGGCGGCGGCGTGGGTGCGCTGAAGCTGGGCCAGCAGCTCGGGCGGCGTCCGCGGCTTCGCCCCGAGCTGGGCGATGAGGGCCGGCAGGTTGGCGGCGAGGCTCTTGGCCGACAACCCGGTGGCCGACTTCACGGGTCGGCCCGCCGCCTTCGGGGACAGGTACGCCTTGTTGTCGAGCAGCAGCAGGCTGCCGTTCTTGAAGGCGACGGCGTCGGGGCCGGGCGAGTTCCACGAACGGCCCGGCAGGTTCAGGACCTTCCACTGCTTGTTCTGGAGGTGTTTGCGCATCGCCTTCTCGGTCGCGACGGTGCGCGCCTTGTAGTTCTCGAAGGCGAGCTCGAGCAGCGCCTCCAGCTCCTGCGCCTGGTGCCAGCGCCCGAGCTCGGCCGACAGCTCCTGGAGCTCCGATGTCAGCTCGACCACCTCGCCCGGCGTCACCTCGTCACGCCACCCAACCATGGGAACCTCCTCGCAAGACGTGATCAACGGCGGCGACGGCGTCGTCGATGTCGACCCCGCGATGCCGGACGGTGATCAGGAACGTGAGCGCCGAGCCGGGTCGGCATCGGAGCTTCTGGGGCACGACGCGCACGCCGCGGCGGGCGAGGGCGTCGTGGGCCTGGGCCGTCGCCGTGTCCCGCAGCGGCCCGATCGACTGCACGGGGTGCTCGCCGCCGAGCACGGGCAGGTCGGCGG
>JALYMX010000531.1 GCA_030773495.1 Actinomycetota bacterium
CGCCCTGGTGCTCCAGTCCGAACTGCCGGTCACCCAAGTGGAGGTTTGCAGCTGCGCCGGGGAGGCCGACTTGCGCGCAGGCGACGAGGCCTTCGTCGCCCTCACCTACGCCCTGCCCCACCAGCTCGACGTCCACCGCATCGACCGGGATGAGGTGCGGTCCCGCATCGACGTCACGTCTCGTTTCTGAGTCGACTGCTCGGCACGTTGCCCTACGAGCGGCCCTATCGAGATCAAGTGGTGCGCAGTGCCCTGGTGCTCAAGGCGCTGACCAACGCGCCCACAGGAGCGATCGTGGCCGCCCCCACGACCTCCCTGCCCGAGGATGTGGGCGGGGTGCGAAACTGGGACTACCGCTACGCGTGGCTGCGGGGCGCGGCGCTCAACCTCTACGCCATGTTCGCCCTTGGCTACACCGAGGAACCGCACGCCTTCATGAGCTGGGTGGAGCGCACCACCGCGGGGCGGGCCGAGGACCTGCAGATCATGTACGGCGTCGGAGGCGAGCGGTTCCTCCCCGAGATCGAGTTCGGGAACCTCGATGGCTACCGCGGTTCTCGGCCAGTGCGCATCGACAACGCCGTCGTGGAGCAGTTCCAGCTCGACGTCTACGGCTACCTCCTCGACACCGCGTGGCTCTACCACCGGGCCGGGGGCAACATCACGCCGTCGTTCTTGGGGCTTCCTCACCGGCGTCGTCGACGTCGTCGACCGACGCTGGCGCTCGCCGGACGAGGGGATCTGGGAGGTCCGAGGCGTCCGCCGCCACTTCGTCTCCTCCAAGGTGATGGCCTGGGTGGCGGTCGACCGGGCGATCCGCGTCGCCCGGGCCCGCCGCCTCCCCGCCGACCTCGCTCGGTGGACGGCGCTGCGGGCCGAGATCCGCCGTCGCGTCGAGCGAGAGGGTCTGGACCAGCCACTGTGCGTTCGTCCAAGCGTTCGGCACCCGCGCCCTTGACGCCTCGAACCTGCTGATCCCGCTGGTGCGCTTCCTCCCCGCCAAATGACCCGACGGTCCTCGCCACCATCGACCGCACGTTGCGCGAGCTGGCGCCCGACGGCCTCGTCTACCGCTACCTCGAGCGTGACGACGGCCTCCCCGGTGGTGAGGCCACGTTCGTCATATGCAGCTTCTGGCTGGTGGACAACCTCGCCCTCGTCGGCAAGACCGAGCGAGCCCGAGAGCTGTTCGAGCGACTCTTGGGCTACGCCAACGACGTGCGCCTGCTCGCCGAAGAGCTCGATCCGCTGAGCGGCGAATTGCTCGGCAACTTCCCCCAAGCGTTCAGCCACGTCGGCCTCATTGGCGCCGCCTTGAACCTGGCCCGAGCGGGACTGGGAGCACAAGGTGGGGGTTGACATTTCCAACAAGGAGCACGCGCCGCGGGCACACCCCTGTGCTCGCCCGGGACGTTTCCCCGCGGCCGATGGACAGTGATGAGAGCGTGAGCGGGCTCGCCCGGGATAGCCGCCGACTCTGCTGATGGAGGCGGTGATTGACGCCGCGCCGGCACCACTCCGTGCCGTCCAGCACCTGTCGACCGTCCGCCGAGAGTCAGCTGAGTCTGTGCCGCACCTGTTGACTGGGAGTGACCGCCCTCACGGCCCGATGCAGGCGAGCACGGCTCCCTTTGGGTCGGCCGCCAGGCTCTCCATGAAGCCCCGACGGTAGGCCTGGCACGCCTTGAGGCCCACCCATTGGCGCAGCCCGGGGATGGCGGGAAGCCCGACGAAATCGGTGATCGCATGCCCCAGGCAGTCGAGCCGCCGAGGCAGCTCCTCGCCCAGCTCCAGCGCTTCGGCCACCGCCTTCCCCACGGTCGTGCCTGTCGAGCCCACGATCGCTGACTCCCACAACGCCTCGACATCGGGCGCCTGCCAGTTCTGTGGGGGGTTGTCGGGAGAAACCCGGGGGATCTTGGTCTCGGCGACGAAGCGGTCAGTCGGTGCGCCGGTCACCTCCCGAACCGCCCGGTACAGCCTCTCGCCGGTCAGGCTCTTGCCGGAGGCCCCCAGGCCGAAGGCGACCTCGACGTCGTCGACGCCGGCCCGCGCCGCAGCGAGCGCCAGCTCACGGGTCACACCCTGATCCAGGCACCCGTCGCCGAAGAGCCGGCCGCCTCCTTCGAGCGCCAGGCCGTGGGTGTTGTCCCAGTCGTGGAAGACCTTGGCCAGCAGATCGCCGAGCGAGATCCTGGGGAACCCACTGGTCCTCGCCGTCACCGCGCGGAGCGTTCGGGCGTAAAGAACGGAGGTCGGCACCACCCGTAGCGGCGCGGCCAACTCCCTCAACGCCGCCGCCGTCTGGGAGGCCACGTTTCGGCGTAGGCCCTCCCAGAACCAGGGGTACCTCTCCTGCCAGAACTCCCGCATGGCCGCCACCGGCGTGCGCAGGTGCCCAGCGGCGAACGCATCGGTGAGGTAGTGCTGGGCCGCGGCCTCCCGGGCCATTGCTCGGGAGATGTCGCCACCGTGGCGGCCCACCTGCCAGGCCTCGTCCAGGGCGCGCTCGTGAAGCTGGCGGTACGCCCGCGGGGCCGAGCCGAAGCGGGCGGCAGGACGGTCGGTCTCGGTGGCCGGACCTCTGGCACCGGGGGCGACGAAATGGTCGTCGTTGGAGGCTCCCAGGGCGAGGAAGCGGTCCCGCACCCGTCGCTCGACGTCGGTTTCCGACACCGTGCGGCTGAAGTTGAAGTCGCCGAACTCTCCGCCCGGCTCAAACCTGGCGTCCGCCAGCATCTGATCGGCGGCCATCACCTTCAGCGCACAGATGACCTCGTCTCTGGTGGCGGCCCTCTCCCCGCGCTCGCCAGCCACGGCGGCGAGCTGGAAGAGCCCCTCGGAAGCCAGCATCTCGGCGCGCGAGCTCTCGCCGAACCGAGCGAGGACGGGGTAGCCGTCGGCGACGAAGAAGTCCCCGCTCAGCGCCACGACGTCGCCGAAGCTCAACTCGAGGCGCTCACCGGCGGTTTCGCCGCCGAGGTCGACGCGGGCTGCGCTCGTGGCGGCGTCCCCGAGGGCGCGGTGCTCCTGGGCCTTCATAGGCCGCCTACCCTTGTCTGCCGGGGCGATGGGACGGCGCCACGGTGGTCCGCCTAGGAGCCATTGTGGGTGGCCAATGAGCGCTCAGGGCAGGGCCGGGGGATGACCACGCCTTCCTGCTCTGCCGCATGGCCGCGTCCTTCTATCGGCCGACCGAGCGTCGCGGCGCGGATGACCTCGAGAGGGAACTTCGGGGTGCGATCCGAGCGCAGGAGCCCGTTCACCTCCTGGTAGGTGTCGGCGAACTGGGTGTAGCAAAACCCGGCGAGGCGGCCGATGGAGTGGACGGCGGCGAGCAGCCGGGTGTATCGCTCGGCCAGCTCCGACGGCCCCTCCACGGTTGAATAGCCCCACGAGGCAGGCTGGCGTAGCCGGTCCGCCACCTGCGATCCAGCGCCGGCCGGCCCCGACGAGTCTCGCACCGGTGCCGACTCCGCCCAGCCGATGCCACCGAACTCGCTGAGCACCAGCGGGCGGGTCCCGCTTCCGACCAGGTCGCCCACCACGCGGGCGGGATCGTCGAGGACGTACACACGCCCGTGCGCGGCGAATCCCCGCAGGCGGTCGTCCAGGTCGGCGGCCGAGTAGCGCTCGAGGAGGCTCACAGCGTCCTGGTCGTAGTCGTGGATGCCGATGATGTCACCGCCGAGCGCCTCCCATCCGTCATTCGAAACCACAGGACGGGTTCCGTCGAGAGCCCGGGTGAGCAGGACGAGGCCCTCGACGTAGTGACGTTGCCTGGTCTGAGAGGGAAGGTTGAGCGTGCCGGTCGACTCGTTGAAAGGGACCCAAGCGACGATGCAGGGGTGGCTGCGGTCGCGCTCGATGGCCTCGCTCCACTCTCTCGTGGTGCGCCGGACGGCTTCGTTGTCGAACCGGTAGGCGGGGGGCATCTCGGCCCACACGACGAGCCCGAGGCGGTCGGCCCAGTACAGGTACCGGGGGTCGGCGATCTTTTGGTGTTTGCGCACGCCGTTGAAGCCCATGGCCTTCGCCAACTCGACGTCGCGGCGCAGCGCGTCGTCGCCGGGCGGGGTCAACCCAGTGTCCGGCCAGTAGCCCTGGTCAAGGACGAGGCGTAGCGGGAACGGTCGGCCGTTGAGCAGAAAACGCCCCGCTCGCACGCCGACAGACCGCAGCGCCGTGTAGCTGTGAACCTCGTCGACCACGGCGCTGTCGTCATCGAGCACCTCGAGGAGAGCGTCGATCAGCACCGGGTGATCCGGGGTCCACGCCAGTTCGTCGCGCAGGGTGTCCAAGCCGGTGCCGTCGAGCACGAACGCCCGCTCGAGACGCTTGCCGGTCACCCGCATCACGTCGTCGACGAGGTCGCGCTCGCCAACGGCCAGCCGCACCCGCAGTGCCAGGCCGGGCTCCAGCCTGCCTCGGAGCCGAAGCTCCATCGCGACCTCGTAGCGGTCAAGGTCACTCGACCACTGGAGACCCTCGATGGCGACGCGGGGCACACGCTCCAGCCAGACCGTTTGCCAGATCCCGGTGGTGCGGGGATACCAGATGCTGTGGGGCTCGAGCTCCCAGTCCTGCTTGCCGCGGGGCTTGGCGAGGTCGAAGGGGTCGTCGTCGGCTCGGACGCACAGTTCGTAGGTGCCAGGACCCTCGAGCATGGGCGTCAGGTCCACGTCGAAGGGCGTGTAGCCGCCCTCGTGGCGAGCAGCCAAGCGGCCGTCGAGCCACACGGTCGCCTCGTAGTCGACTGCCCCGAAGTGCAGGATAAGCCGTTCCCCAGGTACCAGCGGGGGTGCCTCGATGGCGTGGCGGTACCAGGAGCGGGCGAGGAACCCACGCTCGTCGACGCCGCTGGCAGAGGTTTCCGGCGCGAAGGGAACTCGGATCTTGTCCTCCCACGTCACGTCGCATGGGACCTCCCACCGGGCCTCGGGGTCCCGAGCGAACGACCACCACCCGTTCAGGCTCGTCCACTGGCGTCTCTCCAACTGCGGTCGGGGATAGCCATGGCCCTCAGCTCGTGGCAGCTGACCGATGGTGGTGATGTTCACTGGTCCTCCCAACCTGCGTTAGAGCACCTCTCCCGGTAGAACCCCACGCGGGTCGCTACTGGTCCTTCTAAGACTAACGTGTGCTTGTGGAAGAAGGCAACGATCTCGTCGGGAAGCCGCCGCCGAGGCGCTCGCCGCCGGGCCGGGAGCGTCGGAGCCGCCTCGACTGCCTCGGGTACCGGGTCGTCGCTGGCCTGAGCCTTCCGCCCTGCCGACGCTGAGGGGGTGATGAGCCGCAAGCCGTGCCGGGCTTAGCGTTGGTTCATGGAGAACTTGAGCTGGCGGTGGTCATCATCTCGCCAGGACGAGAGAAGCTGGCGTGCCTGCCTGCCTGCCTGCCTGCCTGCGGCGGGGGACTGTCTCCTGAGGTGGCCCCCGACCGCGAAGCGCTCATCTCCAGCTATCGGCTCATCGGCGATACACGCACTGCCGCGCTCGTCTGCTCCGACGGGGCCATCGACTGGCTGTGCCTCCCCCGCTTCGACGCCGAGCCGGTCTTCGGCCGTCTCGTTGGGCGCCCGGAGGCGGGGACGTTTCGGGTGGGGCCGGCTGAGCACTACGAGGTCGCCCGTCGGCGCTATGACCCGGGCCCCACCATGCTCGAGACCACGTGGCGGACCGAGGGGTCCGCGCTCGTGGCCGTCGACGCCATGGTGTCGGAAACCAGCGGGGCCACCCTGCCCGCCTCAGTGCTGGTGCGCCGGCTCGAGGTACGTGGCCAGCCCGCCCGCGTCGAGGTCCTGCTCGACCCCGTGCGCGACCGGGCTGCCAGCTGCGGCCATGGCGCGGAAGCGCTCGATGTACCAGCGGGAGTGGTCTGGGTTCTCGGCGACGGTCGCCATCCACGCTTCGGCTCGTCCATCAGGGTCGATCATGGCGGACGCGACGAGGCGATCTTGCCGCTGCACGATGTAGTCATGCGCCAGCCTTGACGAGTTCGATGCCAACTCGCTGGATGGAAGCGACGGGGCGTGGACTCCCGAAGCACCAGCTCCCGCGCCTCTTCTCCCGCTCTGCCGCTTGACGCGTCGGCTTTGTTTCACTAAAGAGAGTTGGTGAAAGAGGAGGTGCGATGCAGGCGACTCCTACGACTGACGGGAAGCGTCCGGTGACCGCCCTGGCGGGGCCGTACGGGCATCCGTTCCACCCGATCCTCGTGACGGCGCCGATTGGCGCGTGGGTGGCCTCGCTGGTGTCCGACGTGATCGCTCGTGCCGGGGACGAGCAGGCCGTGTTCGCGAAGGGCGCCTACTGGCTTGTCGGTGTCGGCATCGTCGGCGCGTTGGCGGCGGCGGTGTTCGGGTTCCTCGACCTGCTCGCCATCCCGACTGGCACGCGAGCGTCCAAGACCGTGCTCACGCACATGACGCTGAACCTGACCGTGGTGGTGCTGTTCGCGATCGGGTTCTTCATTCGACGTGGTGAGTTCGGCGGGGACGGTGCGCCTACATCTGCGGTGGCGTTGTCGGTAATCGCGTTGGTGCTGCTGGGGCTCTCGGGATGGCTGGGCGGGAAGCTGACGCCCGCTACGGCGTCCGGGTTGTCGATGGCGCGACGCAGGCTGATGGTTTCCAGCGCTGAAGCCCCCGTGGGACACCAGGCGCGGTGGGACGGCGTCGACGAGACGCCGCCGGCCCTGCCGGCGCTTCGGGTGGTGCGCGAGGCCGCTGTCGATCGCGGTGCCGCGGAGCGTGCGGTGGAGGCGCTGCTCGTGGCGCTGGGTCGCGATCCCGTCGAGTCCGCACCTCGCGGACATGCCGTGCCGGGTCGCGGCGGCGTACGAGGAGCTGTTGACCGCGCGTCCGTTCAGCCTCACAACGTTCCCGAACGACGAGGGCTACGACGAGGTGGTGCTGGCGAGGTCGATCCCGTTCCACAGCCTGTGCCGGCACCACCTCCTGCCCTTCACTGGTGTGGCGCACGTCGGCTACCTGCCGGACACGCGCATCCTCGGCTTGTCGAAGCTGGCGCGGGTGGTGGAGCACTTCGCTCGTGACCTGCAGGGGCAGGAGCGGCTGACCCAGCAGGTCGCCGACTGGCTGGTCGAGCACCTCGCGCCGAAGGGTGTCGGAGTCGTGTCGGAAGCCGAGCACCCGTGCATGTCGCTGCGTGGCGTCCAGGCGACCGGGAGCCGCCCGGTGACCAGCGCGCTGCACGGCCTGTTGCGAGAGGACGGGCGGTCTCGCCAGGAGTTCTTCGCCCTCACCGGCGTGACCGCTCCGCGTTGATGTCGTCGAGGAGTGCCATGAACCTGCACCGCGTCGCTGAGCGTGTCGGCCGGACGGAAGGGCTCGATCAGGTCGCTGCCCCTCTCGCGAAGTTGGTCAAGCGCATCGCACCACCGAAGACCCGGGTGAAGGACCTGCTAAGCGGCACGTGGCTCGGTCATCCGTTGCACCCGCTCCTGACGGACATCCCGATCGGGTCGTTCACCAGCGCGACGGTGCTCGACCTGATCGGCGGTGCCGGTGCCGAGCGGGCTGCCGACCGGCTCGTCGATCTCGGGTTGCTGGCCGCGATTCCGACTGCGGTGGCCGGTGCTGCGGACTGGTCGGACACCTACGGCGAGGAGATGCGGACCGGCGTCGTTCACGGAGCGGCGAACGTCGTCGGTGTCGGTCTGTACGCGGCGTCGGGGGTCGCTCGACGGCGTGGACGTCGCGGTGCCGCGACGGCGCTGGGCCTGGCGGGGATGGCGACGATGACCGTCGGCGGCTACCTGGGTGGGTTCCTCGGCTACGGCCGGGGTGTCGGTATCAACAACGCGTTCTTCCAGCACCCGCCCGGCGAGTGGAAAGCGGTGCTCGACGACGCCGACCTGGCCGAGGGCGAGGCCAAGCGCGTGGAAGCCGGTGATGCGACCGTGTTGCTCTATCGCCGCGGTGGCGAGATCGTCGCGATCGGCAGTCGGTGCAGCCACGCGGGCGGGCCGCTCGAAGAGGGCGACATCGACGCGGCCACGTGCACCGTCACGTGCCCGTGGCACCAAAGCGAGTTCCGCCTCGATACCGGCGGGGTGGTGCACGGCCCCGCTACGGTGCCACAGGTCGCGTACGACACTCGCGTCGTGGACGGGCGCATCGAGGTCCGGCTGCGCACCCGGCCCTGAGGTCAGCCGCCGGGGGAGAACCGCACGCAGCAGAAGCCCTGTTGTGGTTCGAGCCGCGCCTCGAGCCCGGCATCCAGCTCGGTGACAGCGGCGTCGAGCAGGCACAGGTTCATGCCGCACACGAGCTCGGTGTGGTCTTGGGCGAGCTGGTGGAACGGGCAGTTGCGCAGCACGACCGTGCCGCCGTCGACGACAGCGGGTTCGTAGCCGAGGTCCGCGAGCGCGTTCAGCAGGGCGGTCTGCTTCGCTCGGCTGCCTGCGCCGCGACGAAGGCTCGCCAGGATGCGGGCGGCGACACCGCGTCCCTCGCGCTCGCAGGTGTTTTGAAGGGACGTGTCGACGTCGACGCCCGAGACTCGGGCTTCGTCGACGGCTTTGGCGAGGATGCGTCCGGCCAGCTCGTAGTCGCGAGGCGGGAGGCTCACGTCGAACTGGCGGTCGGCGCGGCGGTAGAGCTTGGCCGGCCGACCGGCGCCCGGTCCTTGCCTTCCGGTGAGGCGGCGGTACTCGACCTGGAGCAGGCCGTCAGA
>JALYMX010000532.1 GCA_030773495.1 Actinomycetota bacterium
GCGCGAGCGCGGCCGCCTCCCCCCGCCGGGCCGGCTCTTCGAGATCAGCCACGGCCGGCAGCGGGCGGTCGTGACCGAGTCGGGCGCGACGCTTCGGGTGTACGAGGTGGGGGAGCGGCCGCCTCGCCGCCGGAATGAGCGCCGGCCATGGTAGCGGCCCGCGCCTCGACGTCTCCCTGTCCGCGAAGAGACGCGCCCCCGAACGACACTTCGCCTCTGCCCCACAGCGCCGGTCCTGCGCTACTTCACGCCGTCTCTCTCGATGCGGTTCAGTGGCGACCCGCCCCCTCGGGAGAGCACCGGCGCGCCTCTCCGCGAGCGCCGGCGGTGGTCAGCGCGGCGCCATCACCCTTTAAAGCTGGGATCACCGAGCCTTCGCATCGGCGGCGTCTCCCATCGGCCGATCGCGTCACACCACATCTGAGGCTGCCACGGTCCACCTGCCAAACCGCTTGCACCTGTCCAGGTAATCGAGGACGGCGTCGCGCCGCCCATGGTCAAGCAACTCGTTCGCGAGGTCGAGGTCCGGCCGAAAGACGAGCGCCCTGGGCCCTAGCCGACTTCGGGTCCGTCGTTGTTATGGGACGCCCTCGTCGCGGTGCGTCCGAACGTGAACTCCGGGTAGGTCGGTGAACGCCGCTTCGTCAGCGGTCACGACTATCCGTCCGGTGGCCTTCGCAGTGGCGGCGATGAGAAGATCGTGAGCTCCCCGGGGACGTCCCTGGCGTCGAACGTGTACCAACAGCTCAGCATGGGCCTCCACCGCGTCTCGGTCGTAGTCGAGGACCGGGATGACGTTCAGGACATCCGCCAGGAAGGCGAGGCGGGCGGTTCGGCTCTTCCCGATCGTCAGCAGTGCACCGACTCGGAGCTCCGCCACGGTGATGGCGCCGATCGCCACTTCGTCCTCGTCGCTGATGACGTCGTCGAGTCGCTCACCGGATTGGTCGGCGTCGATGAGGAACGTGGTGTCGAACAGAAGCCTGCTCAGCCTCGCTCCTCGAGCTCGACAAGTGAGCGCACGGCCGCCACATCCCGCATCCATCCCCGGTCGGGCCCATGGCGGCGCAGGAGCTCCTTCACTGCCGCCCCATGGCCCTCGCTCACCGGCTGAAGACGGGCGATCGCTTTGCCCCGGCGTACGATCGTGAACCGCTCGCCCCGGTGCTCAACCGCGTCGAGAAGATCCGCAAAGCTCCGTGCCGCTTCCGTCGCGGTGACCTCGGCCATGCTCATCAGATTATCAGAACCAGCCCTTACGCCCGGTCTCACCTCGGCTTGAAGGCTCCGACCTAGCGGCCTCGAACCAGGCGTGAGGTGTCCCCCTATCCGCGCCGCCGAACGACTCAGGCGTAGCCCAGTCGTGCCGTACGAGGGCACGCCCGACGACGCGGCGGCGGGCATCTCCGTACCCTCTGTCGGGCAAGGTCCCCGGGTAGCGCACGAGGGCAGGGCGGCGGCCTGGGCTGGGAGGCAGCCCGAGCGGGAGCCGCGTGACCGGTCCCGACGGCACATCGAGTGCGCGCCGAACCGGTACCGCGCCGACGCCGCTCCCGACCTCGACGGCGTCGGCTTCGCGCCGAGGGTGAGCACCGTCCTCATCGGGACGCCTTTCTCGCAACGGCAAGGCACCCGTTGCCGAGCCCGGGCTTCGCCGATGTATGCAGGATGTATGCAAACTTGGACGCGCGGAGTGTCGAAAGGTCGCACGCCCGTGAGGTCTCGTCCGCTAGAAGGCCCGCTCAGCGGCACGTTCCGGCACGATGCGACACCAGGCGTCAGCCACGGAAAGTGACTGGGGGTGAAGAGGTCGGGAGTTCAAATCTCCCCAGCCCGACGGAAAGCCGCAGCTAGCCGGAGTGCGCGCCCGGCTCGCTTCGCGTCTGGGCCTGCTGTCCCCGCGTCCTCCCCGCGTACCGAACAGCCTCGACAGTCGCGAAGCGCGGCTCAACGGGCACGATCGGGACGCGGCGAGCCGGTCGGACGGGCAGCGTCCAACGCGGCCGCGGCGCGAGCCCGGTCCTCCGGGTAGAGGTGGGCGTAGGTCCGCAGGTAGACGGCCGGGTCGTGGCCGAGGACGTCGGCGGCCACTGTCGGGTGCACGCCCTGGGCGGGCCAGGAGGGAAGCGCACGTGTGCCCGAGTGTGTACGGCGTGACGCAGCGGGCAGGCCGGCCGACGAGACGAGCTGGCTGAACAGCCGGCGGAAGTTCCGGAGGCGCACCGGCTGCCCGCCCGGTGTCGTGAAGATGAGGCGCTCCGCGGCGGCGCCACGTTCCGGGCCACGTGCTCGTGCAGCTCGGCGGCGACGGACGGAGGCAGGGTCACCGTCCGGCTCCGGTGCGTCTTGCCGTCCGTCTCGATGAGGTGGCCACGCACCTCGACCATGCCGTCGGCGACGAGCAGTTTGCAGGAGTCCTCGAGGTGTCGCCGGCGTAGCGCGAAGGCCTCGTTCGGGCGGAGCCCGCCGTAGCCCAGGAGTAGCACCAGCTCGCGGTAGCCGGGTCTGCCGGTGCCGATCGCGTGGACGAGCAGCTCGACCTCATCAGGCGTGATGGCCTTCCCGGCGTTGGTGCCCGCGCGCCTGGTCGCCCTGACGCTCGCCAGCGGGTTGGCCCGGAGCACGCCGCTTCTGGCGGCCGACTCCAGAACCATCCCGGCGATCCTCCGGGCGGTCCGGGTGGTGGAGGCGCCCCGGCTGTCAAGGGAGGCCGAGAGGGCGGCCAGCCATTCTTCGAGGTCGACGCGCCGAAGGCTGATCAGGCGGCGGTCGCCCAGCCCGGCGAGAACGGCACAGTTCCGACGGCCGGGAGGACGTGGCGACGGAGGATCGTCTCGTACTGGACCTTGGTGTTCGAAGCTCGGTCGCTCGCCTCCACTGCGCGCCACCACCGCTCGGCCCACTCGCCGAACCTGGCCCGGTCGTGCGCGGGGTCCCCGTACGTGCCGCTCGAGCTTCGTTCAGAAGGTCCTCTCCCGCGGTTTCGGATCGCACCAGCGGACGACCCACGTGGTGCCAGAGCGTCGTGTCGTCCGTCGGTGGATGCTCATTTCGGCCCTCCTCGGTCACCGCCGCCATGGCGGGTGTGAGGCGGGCCGAGCCCCCGGCCGCGAGGGTGACGCGCGCGTCGAAACGATGCGTCTCTTGGCTGCCACGGTACCGTTGGCTACGACGCGAAGTCACCCGCTCCGGTCGCCTGCTCCTCGAGCCATCTGCCGATGGCGCTCGGATCGAAGCGGATGAACCGGCCGACGCGAACGAACGGAATCCGACGCTCGGCGACCAGGCGCGTGATGTGCGGCCCACTGGTACCGAGCAGTTCGGCCAGCGCCGCCCTGTCCAGTAGGTGCGGCAGCTGCTCCAGCTCGTCGCCATCGATGACTCTCCAACGCGGTTCGTCGTCATGGGCACCTCTAGGGTCGTGTTCGGAACCAGGTGAGGAACTAGTCCCGGCAGCCCCTTGCTCTCTCGCGGCCGATTGATGTGGCGGCCCGCTTGAGTCCGTCAGCGGCTGTGGCGGCGAGGCTGTCCGGTACTCAGAGCGAGCTGGTTGATTCGCCGGGCCATCCGTCGGGCGCGGTCGTCCTCGATGACCGGTGCAGGCACTTCGCCGCCGAGACGGGCGGCCACGGCGTGGGCAGTCAGGGCGTTGGCCGGCCGAGCGATGGCGGCCGCGAGCGCCTCCTCGGCGTCAGCCAGGCCGGTGCGATCGACGATCCAGGCCACATTGCGGCCGCGGCCTCGGGTCATGGCCACGTAGATGCTGGCCCGGGTGCTCGAGGGCTCCACCACGGCGATGGCGTGATCGGTGGTCACGCCCTGGGTGCCGTAGCCGGTGACCGCCCAGCCCAGCTCGACGTGGCGGGCCACGTAGGCCGCCGGCAGCCGGACCGAGCCCCGGCCGGTGTCGGCCACCACCAGCGAGCCGTCGTCGCCCACCTCGGTCACCGTCCAGCTCTGGCGGTTGCGTGTCCACCGTCGCCCGGTGTCGGTGACCAGGGCAACGTTGCGCTTGGTGGTCACCCGGTCGCCCACGAACGCGCCTGCGCCGTCGGCCAGGGCGACGTTCGGTCCCTTCTGCCGAGGGTTGCGGCGCCGCTGGATCTCGACGTTGATGGGCCCGGCTCTCCCGGCCGACGCCGTGGTGATGGCGCCGGTCTCGCCCCGGTCCGCCAGGCGCTCGAACTGGCCGGCCAGCCGGTCGGCCACAGGGCGGCATCGACGGTCTGCAGCCGGTGATGGGCGGCGTAGCCGGCGGCCCCGGCCGCGTCGTTCCGGCGCAGGGCCAGGCTGGCCTCGGCCTGCCAGTCGTCGGTGAAGCGCCGGACCTCCTCCATCTGGTGCGCCCGGTAGGCGCTCGCACCACAGGGCGAACAGGCCGCCCCGGCCCACCGCCGGCAGTTGGGCCCGGTCGCCCAGGCACAACAGCCGCCAGCGGTGCCGCTGCACCAGGGCCACCAGGGCGTCGAGGTCCTCGGTTGAGGCCATCGATGCTTCGTCGAGCACCACCGTCGTGTCGGCGGCGGGCGCCAGGCCGGTCCCGGTGCGTCGCGACGGGTGTGCTCGTGCAGCAGCTTGGCCAGCGTGGTGGCCGGCCAGCCCCTCTTGGTTGGCTTCGACGCGGAACTAGGCCGTCGAGGAGCTCGAACTCTCGCGTGGCGCTGGGGGCTTCTTGCCTTGCGAAGTGCCTGTTGCGGGGCGTCCGGTGTCGGGTGCGAGGGAGTGCTCGCCGTGTCGCGATCGGCCGCAGGTACCCTTGGGTTGTGGCCCGCCGTGCCGAGGGCACCCCTGCCGACGAGTCGCTGATCGTCGTCATCAACGACGCTCAGCCAGTGATGAGCCGCGCCGACTGGCTTCGACTTCTCGAGGCTGACGGTCCGACCGACGTCGATGCTCACGCAGCCGACATCGTCAGGTAGCTCCGAGAACGCTGCAAAGGTGTCGCCCGTCGTCCTTGACGCCTCGGCTGGCGTCGAGATCCTCCTCCTCAGCCCTACGGGCCGCCGCTTGCTGGCGAAGCTTCCCCAGGACAGCGAGGAGTGGGTGCCGGACCTGTACTTCGCCGAGGCCGCCGGCGTCCTCCGCCGGGACGCGATCCACGCTCGCTACCCGTTGGCTCGCATCGAAGCGGCTCTTCACCGGCTCCTCACGGCGCCCCTCTGGAGAGTTCAGGTGCGCCCACTGTTGCGCGAGGCCTGGTTGATTCGGGAGAACCTCACCGTTGCCGACGCCGTCTACGTCGTCCTGGCCCGCGAACTCGGCGCCTCGCTGGTCACTACCGACTTGCGGCTCGCCGCCACACCGGGGCTAGCCATCTCAGCCGTGTTGCCGTAGCCGTGCGCCTCGCACTCCGGCGTTCAGCGCACGCTCTCCGCGCCTACGCCCCCCGCCTGCGCGGAGTGCCGAAATCGAGTGTCAGTGGGCGGGACGTGGGGCTCGTGCGCCGCCCGGGATCGCCAGTTCTGCGCTACTTGCTGGCACGGGATCCGATGGCGTGGGGGCGCCGCCGCGTCGTCATCATCGGGCGCGAAGTAGGTGCCGTTCTCGTCGCCCGAGGACTGCGCTCAACCGCGCCGCCTGATCGGTCCGCGCGTCATCGGGCGCGACCACCGACCGTAGTGGAGTTGCTCGGAGCGACCGTCGACTTCTCGCAACGTCCGCGACGCGCCGTTCGGACGCGGTTACCGGCGTCGAGTCCGGGATGTTCGGTGCGCGCGTTCGGTGCGCTCTCAGACCTTGAGCGTGACGCCCACCGCGCTTTCGAAGTACGCGACGGTCGCACGCGCA
>JALYMX010000533.1 GCA_030773495.1 Actinomycetota bacterium
ACCGGCCGGCTGGTCCGACACCTCGCGTTCCAGCCCGATGATGCCGCCCAGCACGGCGGCGAGAAGGAGGCGTCCGCCCAGCTCGAGGTTCCCGGGGAACGGCATCACGCCCCCGCCGGCGCCGTCATGCCCGCTTGAGGGGCGTCCACGCCAGCAGCAGGCGCTTCTCCCCGAGGCCGGGGAAGCGCACCACGGCCTCCGCCTTGTCGCCGGACCCGATGACCTCGAGCACCACGCCCTCGCCCCATTTGCCGTGCACGACGTCCTCCCCGACCCGCAGGGCCAGCTCCTCGGCGCCCGTGGTGCGCGCCGGCGTCGCCACCCGTCCCCGCAGCGCCGCCTCCACCACGGCGCTGCGGTGACCGCCGCGCACCGCCGCCGGGCGGCCGCCCTCGGCCACGAAGGTCAGCTCCTCGGGGATCTCGGAGAGGAACCGGCTCGGGGGGTTGTACTGGGTGGAGCCCCACAGCGTGCGGCACCAGGCGTGGGACAGGTAGAGCCGCCGGCGGGCCCGGGTGATGCCCACGTAGCACAGGCGGCGCTCCTCCTCGAGCTCCGCCGGCTCGCCGAGGGAGCGCAGGTGGGGGAACACGCCCTCCTCGAGCCCCACCACGAACACGGCGGGGAACTCCAGGCCCTTGGCGGTGTGCAGCGTCATGAGGAGGGCGCGGCTGTCGTCGCCGTCGATCTCGTCGGCGTCGGACACCAGGCTCACCGCCTCGAGGAACTCGTCGAGGGACTCGTGCTCGGCGGCCACGCCCAACAGCTCGGCGACGTTCTCCAGGCGCCCGGCGGCCTCGACGCTGCCTTCGGCCTCCAGCTCGGCGGCGTAGCCGGTGCGGTCGAGCACCTCGCGCAGGAGCTTCTCCGGTGGCGCCGTGGCCGCCTCCGCCCGCAGGTCGCGCAGCAGGCCCCGCAGGTCCACGAGCCCACCCAGCGCCCGCCCGGTGACGCCGGCGCGCTCCACGTCCTCCAAGGCGTCGCCGAAGCCGGTGCCGGAGGCGACGGCCAGGGCGTCGAGACGCGCCACCGTGGTGTCGCCGACGCCGCGTCGCGGCACGTTGACGATGCGCTTGAGCGACACCTCGTCGCTGGGGTTGGCCACCACCTTGAGGTAGGCGAGCAGGTCCTTCACCTCGCGGCGGTCGTAGAACCGGGTCCCGCCCACCACCTTATAGGGGATGTTGCGGCGCACGAGCTGCTCCTCGAGCACCCGGCTCTGCGCGTTCGTGCGGTAGAAGATGGCCACGTCGGACCAGCGGACGTCCCCGCGGTCGTGCAGGCGCTCCATCTCGCCGGCCACCCACGACGCCTCGTCGTGCTCGTCCTCGGCGTGGTAGCGGGTGATCACCTCGCCCCCGACCTGCTCGGTCCACAGCGCCTTGGGCTTGCGCATGGCGTTGTTGGCGATCACCGCGTTGGCGGCGTCGAGGATGGTCTGGGTCGAGCGGTAGTTCTGCTCGAGGACGATGGTGGTGGCGTCGGGGAAGGCCTCCTCGAACTCGAGGATGTTGCGGATGTCGGCGCCCCGGAAGCGGTACACGCTCTGGTCCGAGTCGCCGACCACGCACACGTTGCGGTGGCCGCGACCGAGGAGCAGCACGAGCTCGTTCTGCGCCCGGTTGGTGTCCTGGTACTCGTCCACCAGCACCTGCGAGAACCGCTGCTGGTAGTGCGCCAGCACCTCGGGGTCGGCGCGCAGCAGCTCGACGGTGACGGTGAGGAGATCGTCGAAGTCCATGGCGCTGGCCGCCCGCAGCCGCTGCTGGTACTCCCGGTACACCGTCGCCATGCGCCGCTCGTACACGGTGCGAGCCCGGGCGGCGTAGGCGTCGGGGCCCACCAGCTCGTTCTTGGCGGCGCTGATGGCGGCGTGGACGCTGCGGGGCGGGAACTTCTTGGCGTCGATGTCGAGGTCGCGCAGCACGTAGCCGGTGAGGCGGACGGCGTCGGCCTCGTCGTAGATGGTGAACGAGGACCGGTACCCGAGCCGGGAGGCGTCACGGCGCAGGATGCGCACGCACGCCGAGTGGAAGGTGGACACCCACATGCGGTGGGCGACCGGCCCCACCAGGTCGGCCACCCGCCGCTTCATCTCGTCGGCCGCCTTGTTGGTGAACGTGATGGCCAGGATGGCGAACGGGGACACGCCCCGCTCGGCGATCAGGTGGGCGATGCGGTGGGTGAGCACCCGTGTCTTGCCCGAGCCGGCGCCGGCCACGACGAGGAGCGGCCCCTTGTCGTGCAGCACCGCCTCGCGCTGCACGGGGTTGAGGCCGGAGAGCAGGTCGCCCATTGGCGGCCAGGCTACCGGCGGGGTGACGAGGCGCCGGTGACCCAGAGGCGGTGCCCCCGGCCGGGTGACCCAGAGGCGGTGCCCCCGGCCGGGTTGACCGGGTTCGGCGCGCTCTGCCAGAGTGCCCGTTCCGTATATCAACCCACTTTGATGCCGGGAGGGCGCCCGTGGGCAGGAGACGATCGGCCGGGTGGTGGGCGCTGGCCCTGGCCGGCGTGGTGCTGGCCGCCTGCGGGAGCGACGCCGGCCGGGCCGGCCCCGCCGGTGGGGGCGCCGCCGCCCTACGGGTGAGCGGGTCCACCACGGTGAATCCGGTGGCGGCCGACGCCGCCGAGGTGCTGCGCCGGCAGGGGATGCGCATCACCGTCGACAGCCAGGGTGGCTCCGCGGGGGGCATCGCCCAGCTGGCCGCCGGGCAGGTCGAGATCGCCATGTCGTCGAAGGCGCTGTCCGACGCCGACCGGGCCGCCTTCCCCGGCGTCGACTTCGTCGCCACCGAGATCGGCCAGGACGCCCTGGGCGTGGTCGTGCGACGGGAGGTGTTCGACGGCGGCGTCACCGCCCTCACCAGGGACCAGCTCGAGGCGCTGTTCGAGGGGAGGGTGGGCAACTGGAAGGAGCTCGGGGGGCCCGACCTGGCCGTGTTCGTGTACGACAAGGAGCCCGGGCGGGGCACCCGCGAGGTGCTGGACACGTACCTCTACGGCAAGGACGGCAAGGCGCCGCCGCCCCCGGACTCCGACGCCTACGCCATCGTGGGCGGCAACGAGGAAGCCCGGGCGAAGCTGGTGTCGACCCCCGGTTCCGTCGGGCCCTTGTCCACCTCGTTCATCGAGGGGTTCCCGAAGCTGGCGGCGGTGGCCGTGGACGGGGTGGCGCCCTCCCCCGCCACCGTGCGGGACGGGTCGTACCCGCTGGCCCGGCCCCTGTTCCTGGTCACCGACGGTCCGCCGGCCGGGCCGGCCAAGCGCTTCGTCGACTTCGTGCTGTCGGCCGAGGGCCAGGCCCTGGTGGCCGAGCACGGCTTCTTGACCCTGGCCGACCTGGGGCAGCACTGAGCGCACCCACGCTTCCCTTCGTCGGCGCCGGGCGCCGGCCGGCGGCGCCGGCGCGGTGGGTTCCCGTCGCCACCGGGCTGGCG
>JALYMX010000534.1 GCA_030773495.1 Actinomycetota bacterium
GCCCGGACGTGGGGGTGGGCGGGTGACGTGCCGGCCGACGGGTGCGCGCGGGTGGGGACGGTGTCCCTCACGGTCCCGGCGGCGCCCGGGCCGCTCGTGCTCGACCTGCGCCTCGACGCCGGCCGCCTGCACGTGACGAACCGGTACGAGTCGGTCGTGACACGATGACCGCCGTGCAGGTCCACCACCACCGCTACGACGCCGTCGTGGTCGGCGCCGGCGGCGCCGGCCTCCGCGCCGCCATCGAGACGGCGGGGCGGTGCCGCACCGCCGTGGTCACCAAGCTCTACCCCAGCCGCTCGCACACCGGCGCGGCCCAGGGGGGGATGTGCGCGGCCCTGGCCAACGTGGAGGACGACTCGTGGGAGTGGCACCTGTTCGACACCGTCAAGGGCGGCGACTACCTGGTCGACCAGCCGGCGGCGGAGATCATGTGCCGGGAGGCCATCGACGCCGTCATCGAGCTGGAGCACTTCGGGCTGCCGTTCAACCGAACACCGGACGGCAGGATCGACCAGCGCCGCTTCGGCGGCCACACCCGCAACCACGGCGAGGCGCCGGTGCGCCGGGCGTGCTACTCGGCCGACCGCACCGGTCACATGATCCTCCAGACCCTGTTCCAGCAGTGCGTGGCGAGGGGCGTCACGTTCTTCAACGAGTTCCAGGTGCTCGACGTGGCCTTCGCCGACGGCCGGGTGGCCGCCGTGGTGGCCTACGAGCTGGCCACCGGCGACCTCCACGTGTTCAACACCAAGGCGGCGCTGTTCGCCACGGGCGGGTTCGGCAAGATGTTCAAGGTCTCCTCCAACGCCCACACGCTCACCGGCGACGGTCCGGGGCTGCTGTACCGGCGGGGCATCCCCATGGAGGACATGGAGTTCTTCCAGTTCCACCCCACCGGGATCTACAAGCTCGGCATCCTGCTCTCCGAGGCGGCGCGGGGCGAGGGCGGCATCCTGCGCAACCGCGACGGCGAGCGGTTCATGGAGCGCTACGCCCCCACGGTGAAGGACCTGGCGCCCCGGGACATGGTGTCGCGGGCCATCCAGACCGAGGTCCTCGAGGGCCGGGGCGTGGGCGAGGCGGCCGACGCCGTCCACCTCGACCTCACGCACCTGCCCCCGGAGCAGATCGACGCCAAGTTGCCCGACATCACCGAGTTCGTGCGCACCTACCTCGGCATCGAGCCGAAGTCGGCCCCGGTGCCCATCCAGCCGACGGCGCACTACGCCATGGGTGGCATCCCCACCAACGTCAGCGCCGAGGTCGTCGTCGACCCCGCCGGCACGGTGGTCCCCGGGCTGTACGCGGCCGGCGAGTGCGCGTGCGTGAGCGTGCACGGCTCCAACCGGCTGGGCACCAACTCACTGCTCGACATCGTGGTGTTCGGGCGCCGGGGCGGGCGGGCGATGGCCGAGTTCGTGCGCGGCAGCGACCTGCCCCCCGCCCCGCCGGGCGCCGCCACCGACGTGGTGGGCCGCATCGAGGCCATGAAGTCGGGGGCGGGGGGCGAGAAGGTGGGCGCCGTCCGAGCCGACCTCCAGGCGACCATGACGGAGAAGGCCTTCGTGTTCCGCAACGAGGAGCTGCTGGGCTCCGCCCTCCGCTCCCTCGCCGAGCTGCGAGAGCGCTACGCCGCCGTCACCATCGACGACAAGGGGCCGACGTTCAACTACGACCTCACCGAGGCCTTCGAGCTGGGGTACCTCATCGACCTGGCCGAGGCCCTCGTGGTGAGCGCCCGGGCCCGCACCGAGAGCCGGGGGGCGCAGTTCCGCACCGACCACCCCACCAGGGACGACGAGCACTGGATGCGCCACACGCTGGCCACCCGCAACGACGACGGCACGGTGGAGCTGTCGTACAAGCCGGTGGTGGCGGGAACGTACCTCCCCATGGAGCGAAAGTACTGATGGCCCTCGTCGACGTCGTCCTCGAGGTCAAGCGCTACAACCCCGACACCGACGCCCGGCCCCACTGGCAGACCTTCGAGGTCCGCGCCGAGCCCACCGACCGTGTGCTCGACGTCCTGCACACCGCCAAGTGGGAGCAGGACGGCACCTTGAGCTTCCGGCGGTCGTGCGCCCACGGCGTGTGCGGCTCCGACGCCATGGTCATCAACGGGGCCAACGCCCTGGCCTGCATCGAGCTGGTGCGCCACGCCGCCGGCCCGGAGGGGGGCACGGTCACCGTCGAGCCCATCCGCGGCCTGCCGGTGATCAAGGACCTGGTGGTCGACATGGAGCCCTTCTTCGCCCAGTACCGGTCAGTGCTCCCCTACCTCGTCAACGCCGACGATCCCGGCTACACCGAGCGCCGCCAGTCGCCGGCCGAGCGGGCCCGCTACGACGACACCACCAAGTGCATCCTCTGCGCGGCATGCACGACGGCCTGCCCCATCTTCTGGGGCAACTCGGGCTACGTGGGGCCGGCGGCCATCGTCAACGCCCACCGGTTCATCTTCGACAGCCGCGACCAGGCCGGCGAGCAGCGCCTCGACATCCTCAACCAGCGCTCCGGCGTGTGGCGCTGCCGCACGGCGTTCAGCTGCTCGGAGGCCTGCCCGCGGGGGATCAAGGTCACGCAGGCCATCCAAGAGGTGAAGCGGGCCATCCTCACCGACCGGGTGTAGGCGCCGCCCGCCGCGGCCCCGGTCTGGAGTACATAGCGGGCGGTTTCGGCCCGCCATGTACTCCGGAACGCGGGGGTCACGCAAAGCAGGACTTCGGTCGCCGGCGTCGAATTCCGATGCAAGGGGTGGGGGACGGTCGGGGACACCGTCTTCCGATCCGAGGGTTCCGAACGGCGGCGCCCTCCGCCCCTTGGGGGACGGTGATGACGGCGGAACCGAGCGACGACCAGCCGGCTGGCGCCCCGCGCCTCGGCTCGGAGCAGTGGTTGCGGGAGAAGGCGGCCCACGCGCCGCGGCCACTGCGGATCTTCTTCGAGGCCGAGCTGGGCTTCCGCGCCTGGATGCCGTCGGCCGGCGAGGGCCTGCGCCGGGTGAGCGACGGGGCGGCGGCGGCCAGCAGGCAGCTGTCGAAGGTCACCATCGTGGCCCCCGACGGGCGGGTCTCCCGCCCCACGCACCTGGCCGTGTCCCCGGACCTTCAGGCCCGCCTGGCCCGCCGCCTGACCCCCGTGGTGGTGACGCTGGGGGTGCTCGGGCTGGCCACCAGCGTCAACCTGCGGACGACCAACGAGACCCTGATCGTCGAGCGGCTGGCGCGGGGCGGGCAGGCCCAGGCCGAGGCGCTGGCCGCCCTCCGCGGCACCGAGGCCCTGCGGACGCTCAAGGGGGTGGCGGTGGACGAC
>JALYMX010000535.1 GCA_030773495.1 Actinomycetota bacterium
CCCCGTGGCGCCCCCGCCCGGCCATGGCCTGCGACCAGGCGGCGGCGAAGGGGACCTGGGCGCTCACGCGGACCACCGGACCGGTGCCGCGCGCCACCCGCCGGGGCCCGTGGGCGGCCGGCGGCGACGGGGAGAGCACCGAGTGCTCGAGCAGCACGAGGGCCACCGTGCCGTAGCGGCCGGCCAGGCGGGCCACGGCATCGAGGTCGCCGTCGGACGCCAGCGCCGTGGTCACTACGGCGACGGCGCCGCCGTTGCCCTCCCGCCGCAGCGACGACAGGATCGAGGCCAGGTGCCCGTTGGACTCGGCGCGGGCGCCGGCCAGGTGCTCGAGCATGGCCTCGACGTGGGCCGATCCGGCGGCGAAGCCGGCGTCGACCCCATCGGTGGTCACCAGGCGCACGAGCGAGCGGTGGCGCCAGCAGGCGCTGACGATGCTGGCGGCGGCGGAAACGGCGACCTCGAGCGACTCGGGGGTGTGGACGGCCGTGCGCAGGTCGAGCACCACCGTGGCTCGCCCCTGCCAGGGCATCTCGTCCTGGCGGATCATCAGCTCGTCGAGCCGGGCGGTGGCCTTCCAGTGGACCCGCCGGAGGTCGTCGCCCACCTCGTACTCGCGCAGGGCGTAGAAGTCCTCCCCGCCGGCGGCCAGGCCAGTGGGGTGGTCGGCGCCGGCATGGGGGTCGTTGCCTCGCGTGAGCGGCAGGGGCGGAACGGGATCGACGCGGGGGTAGACGGTGAGGCGGGCCACGGGCGCCGCCGGGCGGGAGCGGGACGCCAGGCCGAAGGGGTCCTCGAGGTGGAGCTCGAGCGGCCCGAGGTCGAACAGGCCCCGGCGCTCGGTGGGCAGGCGGTAGGCGGCCCGGGCGGACTCGCCGGGTGCCAGCGGCGCCACGAGGAAGCGGGCCGAGCGCCGGCCGCCGTCGAACGGGTCGCGGGCGGCCAGCACCGGCGAGCGCCGGGGGCCGGCGTTGTGCACGGTGAGCTCCACCCGGCTGGCCGTCCCGGCGTGGACGCGCGCCGGGCGCACCTCGCGCGCCGCCTCCACGTCGAACCCGACGAGGCGGACCCGGGCCACGGCGGCGCCCACCAGGGCGAGCGACCCGCCGGCCAGCATGAACAGCTCCACCAGCCCAAGCAGCCGGCCGCCCAGGCACAGCAGCGCGGCGCCCAGCAGCACCATCGACCCCCGGCGGGTGAGCACGGCGTCAGGC
Organism: Actinomycetota bacterium; assembly: GCA_030773495.1. Classification (GTDB taxonomy): domain Bacteria; phylum Actinomycetota; class Acidimicrobiia; order Acidimicrobiales; genus JALYMX01. The sequence goes on from JALYMX010000535.1 coordinate 1,215, forward strand.
GGCCGGGCGCCCGGTGGGGACGGGCACGGTGTCGAGGACCTCGGCGAGGACGTCGGCCTCGGTGACGCCGCCGATGGTCGCCTCCGGCGTGAGGACGAGGCGGTGCTCGAGCACGGGCCGGGCCAGGACCTTGACGTCGTCGGGCACGACGTAGTCGCGCCCGGTGGCCGCCGCCCGCGCCCGCGCCGCGCCCTGGAGGGCCAGGGTGCCCCGGGGGGAGATCCCGAAGGCCAGCGACGGGTGGCGCCGGGTGGCGGTGGCCAGGTCGACCAGGTAGCCCCGGACGGGCGGGGCCACGTGCAGGCGCCGAGCGGCGGCGATCATGGCCTCCACCTCGGCGGCGCTGCTCACCGGCTCGAGGCTCTCGGCGCCCACCGCCCCGTCGGCACCGTGCAGGCCGAGCATGTCGATCTCGGCCTCCCGGTCGGGGTAGCCCATCGGGATGCGCATGAGGAACCGGTCGAGCTGGCTCTCCGGGAGCGGGTAGGTGCCCTCGTGCTCGATCGGGTTCTGGGTGGCGATCACCATGAACGGGGCGGGCAGCGCGTAGGTGGTGGCGTCCACCGTCACCTGGCGCTCCTGCATGGCCTCGAGCAGCGCCGACTGCGTCTTCGGCGACGCCCGGTTGATCTCGTCGCCCAGGACCACGTTGGCGAAGACGCCGCCCGGGCGGAACTCGAAGGTGGCGGTGGCCCGGTTGTACACGCTCACGCCGGTGACGTCGGACGGCAGCAGGTCGGGGGTGAACTGGATGCGCTGCCACGAGCAGCCGAGGGAGGCGGCCAGGGCCTTGGCCAGGCTGGTCTTCCCCACGCCGGGGACGTCCTCGATCAGCAGGTGCCCCTCGGCGACGAGGCAGCACACGGCCAGCCGGACGGCCTCGCCCTTGCCCCGGATCACCCGCTCGACGCTGTCGACGATCGCCTCGAAGCTGTCGGCGAAGGTGGACACGTCGGCGGCCACTCGTTGTCTGGCCACGCGCTCTCCCGGTCGGGTGCTCCCCGGGTCAAACCCTACCGCCGGCTCCCCCGTTCCACGGTGGCGGTACGGTCCCGCACGTGGGCACCGCGGTTGCCGTCGACGTGGGCGGGACGAAGCTGGCCGCCGGCGTGGTCGACGCCGAGGGCACCATCGTCCGCTCGGCGCGCGTGGCGACGGCGGGTGACGACGCCGAGGCGCTGTTCGCCAGGCTGCGGGACCTGGTGGACGGCGTGCGCAGCGGCGACGAGGTGGTGTGCGGCGTGGGCTGCGGCGGCCCCATGGCGCCCGGTGGGGAGACGGTGTCGCCCCTCAACATCCCGGTGTGGTCGGAGTTCCCCTTGCGCGCTCGGCTGGCCGGGGTGGTCGGCGTGCCCACCTTCGTGGACAACGATGCCAAGGCCCTGGCCCTCGGCGAGGGGTGGCGGGGGGCGGCGCGGGGCCGGTCCGACTTCGTGGCCATGGTCGTCTCCACCGGCGTGGGGGGCGGCATCGTCCTCGACGGCCGGCTCCTCGACGGCGCCGGCGGCAACGCCGGCCACATCGGCCACGTCATCGTGGAGCCCGGCGGGCGCCGCTGCGCCTGCGGCGCCGCCGGGTGCCTCGAGGCCGAGGCGTCGGG
>JALYMX010000536.1 GCA_030773495.1 Actinomycetota bacterium
GCTCCACGGGCGGCGGCGTGGCGGCAGCCGTCGCGGCGCCGGTGGGCACGGCCGGCGAAGGCGCCACGAAGGCGAAGGACCGGGTGAGGTCGATCGCGGAGGCCCATTCGCAGGCTTCGGTGGACGCTCCTCGCGTCACCCGCGGCTGGTCCTTCCGCACCGACGAGGGCTGACCGGTGAGCGAGCAGGCTCGCTACCGCCTCTCGGCCCGCAGCGCAGGGACCGCCTTCTTCGGGTTGTCAGTGGCCCAGCTGGGGCTCATGAGCGTCGGCATCGTCGTCGCGGTGAAACTCCTCACTCGGGGCCCGGTCGGCGTGGCGTACGTCGCCGCCGCCGCTACCGTGCTCGCCACCACGGCTGTGGCCGCCTTCGCGTCCTGGCGTGGCCGACCCGTCTACGAAGCCGTCCCTACCGCGGCGCGCTTCTCGTGGAGGGCGCTGACCGGGGGCAACCGCTGGTTCTGTCGCCTCCCACTCGTGTGTCCCGAGGCGCCGGCGAGCGCCGTCACCGTGCCGCCCTGCCTCGAGGGGCTGGAGATCCTGGCGGTGGACCGGCCCACGTGGGCGGGCGGTCAACGCACGCTCGCGCCGCTGGGGCTGGTGCGCGACCGCCGGACGGGAACGGTGACGGCCACGCTGAACGTGAAGGGCTCGGAGTTCCAGCTCGTCGAAGAGGCCGACCAGCACGGCCGCATCTTTGCTTGGGGCCGCGTCCTGGCCCAGTTCGCCCGGGAGTCGTCTCCCGTCGCCCGCATCTGCTGGCACGAATGGTCCTGCCCGGCGCCGCTGTCCGAGCACTTGGCCTGGCTGGCGTCGAACGTCGACCCCGACGCCTTGGCCACCGCCCACTACCGGTCGTTGCTGGCGGAGCAGGCCGTGTCGGTAGCCCGCCATGAGCTGCGGGTGACCATCACGGTGGACCCGAGGCGGATCGGTCGCAACCACGGGCGCTCGGCGCGAACCAAGCGCGACACCGTGCAGGTGGCATTGGCCATGGCGCGCTCGCTGGGTGACCGCTGCCGGGACGCTGGCCTCGTGGTGGCCGACCCGCTCAGCCCCGCTGACGTGTGCGACGCCGTGCGCGTCGGCGGCGACCCCGCCGTCGTCCGCTCCCTCAGCGAGTCGCGCTCGCTCGACGTGCTCGCCGGGCTCGTCCCGCTGGCCGGCGCGATCCCCCTCGCCATGGAGACGGCGTGGGACCACGTCCGCATTGACGGCGCCTTTCACCGCAGCTTTTGGGTGTCGCGCTGGCCTACCCTCGAGGTGGGTCCCCGCTGGCTCGAGCCCTTGCTGCTGGACACCGCGGGAACGCGCACCGTCACCATGATCATGGAGCCGGTGTCGCCACGGGCCAGCCGCCGGCAGATCAACCACGAAGCGGTGCGGGTCCACGGCGACATCCACAACCGGGCCCGCCATGACTTCCGTATTCCCATGGAGCTGCAGCGGGCCCAAGCTGACCTTGATCGGCGCGAGGCCGAGTTGAACTCGGGCTTCGCCGAGTACCGGTACCTGGCCTTGATCGACGTCGCCGCCCGCACCCTCGACGAGCTGGACGAGCTGTCCAATGCCTACGTTGACGTAGCGGCCGCCTGCGGCCTGGAGATCCGGTCCCTCGACGGCCGCCACGACGGGGCGTGGGCGTGCTCCCTTCCCATCGGGCGCGCCCCCGACCGGGACCTCATCGGAGGGATCGTCGGTTGACGACCGCCGTCACTGCCGGCCTCGTCGGCGATGCCCCCGACGCTCCCGCCGGCGCGACCGCCCGAGACCTTCCCCCGACGAGGATGGAGTTCCTGGCCCGCCAACGCTTGACCCTGCCTCGCAACGTCACGACGACCTACCACCTGGCGGCTGCCTATCCCTTCGCCGTTGAGGCCGGCTTGGGCGTGCGGGGCGCCTTCATGGGCCTCAACCGGCTCACCGGCGGGGGCGGATTCTTCTTCGACCTGTTCGAGGCCCACAGCGCGGGGCTCATCACCGCCCCCAACATGTGCGTGAGCGGTGCCGGCGGCTACGGCAAGAGCGCGCTGGCCAAGACCTACGTGTTCCGCTCCTCGATCCTGCGAGGGGCGCACGCCCGAGGCCGCTTCGTGTTCGTCCTCGACGCCAAGGGCGAGTGGACGGCGCTGGCCCGCGTGCTGGGCCTCACCGTCGTCGACCTGCACCCCGGCGGCCCCGCCCGCGTCAATCCGCTCGACCCCGACCCCGCCGGCGGCTCGCTCAGGCCCGACGACCTTGCCCGCAAGCAGGCCCCTGTCGTGGCCGCCCTGCTGTCGGTCATGTTGGCCCGTCCCCTCGACGTGAGCGAAAACCGCGTCCTCGGCTACGTGCTGCAGCGCATCGTCAGGGGCCGGCTCACCCATCCGACGTTGTGCGACCTGCGCGATGTCCTGGCCCGTCCGACCCACGACATGGCCACCGAGCTCGATACGTCACTCGACGAGCTCCGGGCGCGCTGTCGGCCGATGCTCGACGCCTGCGCCATGCTGCTCGACCACCAGTACAAGGGCATGTTCGACGGGCCCACCAACATTGCCCTCGACTGGGACGCCTCGCCCGGGGTGGTGCTCAACCTGTCGGCCGTGCTGGACCAGCCTGTCCCCCTCGAGCTCGCCATGATCTGCGGGGCCGGTTGGGGTCAAGCGCTGATGCACGGCCGCCGCGACCGGCTCAAGCTCAACGTGATCGACGAGAGCTACAAGGCGCTGCAGAACCCGGCGATGGTGAGCTACTTCCTCGACGGATGGAAGGTCGGCCGCCAGTTCGGTTGCGCCAACATGATCATCATCCACGCCTTGTCCGAGCTGCGGGCGCAGTTCGACGACGGGGCGGCGGCCCTCAAGCAGACCGAGGCGCTTCTCAACACCACGTCGGTGAAGGTGTACCTCCATCAGAACCACGACCAGGCCAGCGATCTTCTCAGCCGTTTCGGCTTGACGCGGGCAGAGGCGAGCAGCTTGGCGTCGATGCCTCCCCATCGCGCGCTCTGGAAGATCGGTGATTACTCGGCACTCGTGGACCACGTCACCGGCGGCGTCGAGGTCGACTTCTGTGACACGAACAGGGTGATGCGAGGGGAGTAGTTTTCCCGTGGCTAGCGCCCAGGCAGCCTCCCGGGGCGTACGACGTGGTCGTCGCGATGACAACCCTCGACGAGCGCCTCCAGCGGGCGATCCACGAGCTGCCCGCCACCGGCAGCGACTTCCTCGCCTGGGCCGCCCTCGCCGCCGACGCCCGCCACGAGCTCGGCACCGAACGGCCCGTCACCGTCACCGTGC
>JALYMX010000537.1 GCA_030773495.1 Actinomycetota bacterium
CGGTTGGGCCGCGGGTCCTCGAGGGAGGCGGGCGGGCCCAGGCGGGGCCGCACCAGGGCGGCGTAGAGGCGCAGGAACGGGGCCCACCGGGGCCCCAGGGCGGCGCCGGCGGCCAGCACGAGGGCGAAGGCCGGCACCACGGCGGGCACGTCGAGCATGAAGCCGCCCAGCAGCCCGGCGGTGAGCACCGCCTGGTTGAACCGTGGCCCTCTCGGGTCGATGGGGGCGGGCGCCGGTGAACCCATGGCCTCAGCATAAACCCGATCCTCTTGGTCGGGTTTCCGGACCACGCACCGAATGGCCCCGAAGAGCCATGGTGCGCGTGGCCCGATGACCACGTACAGTGGCGGAAGCACCGGTTGAGGTGGCGACCAAGGAGGTGGGGGCGGATGGAGCTGAGCACGCTCGGGCAGGCGAAGGTCCTGCGTACGGCGGGGGCCGACGTGGCCATGGCCCGCGAGGGAGCACGGCGCCGCCGCCTGGTCACGGTGGCGGTGGTGCTCGCCCCGCTCGCCGCCTGGCTGTGGACGCGCCTGCTCACCGGCGACCCCGTGCGGCCGGGGATGCCGGACCTCCCCATCCCGCCCGAGCTCGTTCCCGGGCTGGTGCTCATCGTCGTGCTGAGCCTCGTCATCCTCGTGCCCCTCCTCGGGGCGGGACGGTCGCCGCACGTGCTGTTCCGGCCCAGCGAGATCGACGTGTCCCTCGACGACGTGAAGGGCGCCAGCGTCGTGGTCGAGGAGGTCGTCCGCACCCTCAACCTGTTCCTGGCCCACCGCACGTTCAAGGACCGCATGGGGGGCACGCCGCGCCGGGCCATCCTGTTCGAAGGCCCGCCGGGCACCGGCAAGACCTACCTGGCCAAGGCCATGGCCCGCGAGGCGGGCGTGCCCTTCCTGTTCGTCTCCTCGTCGGCCTTCCAGTCCATGTACTACGGGCAGACCAACCGCAAGATCCGCACGTTCTTCAAGGCCCTGCGCCACCACGCCCGGCGCGAGGGCGGGGCCATCGGGTTCATCGAGGAGATCGACGCCATCGGCGGTGCCCGCTCGGGGATGGGATCGTCCACGGCGCGGGAGGGCATCAGTGGGGTGGTCAACGAGCTGCTCGTGCAGCTCCAGTCGTTCGACACGCCGCCCACCGGCAAGCGGCTGGCGGGATGGTTCGTGGACCAGCTCAACCGGTGGCTGCCAGCCGGCGCCCAGCTGCGCAAGCCCGCCTCGCCGCCGGCCAACATCCTCGTCGTCGGGGCCACCAACCGGGCCGCCGACCTCGACCCCGCCCTCCTGCGGCCCGGGCGGTTCGACCGGTCGATCTACTTCGACCTCCCCAGCCGCAGCGGGCGGCGGGAGATCATCGACTACTACCTGGCCAAGAAGGCCCACGACGCCGCCCTCGACGAGCCGGAGCGGCGCGAGGCGCTGGCGGCGATGACGTTCGGCTACTCGCCGGTGATGATCGAGCACCTGCTCGACGAGGCCCTGGTGTGGGCCCTGCGCCGCGGTGCCGACGCCCTCGACTGGGACGACGTCCAGCAGGCCCGCATGACCGAGGAGCTGGGCCTGAAGCACCCCGTGGAGTACACCGAGGACGAGCGGCGGGCCATCGCCACCCACGAGGCGGGGCACGCCACGGTGGCCCACCTGGTGGGCAAGGGCCGCAAGCTCGAGGTGCTGTCCATCATCAAGCGGGGCCCGGCGCTCGGGCTGCTGTCCCACTCGGAGACCGAGGAGCGCTTCACCCGCACGCGCTCGGAGATCGTGGCCCTGATCCAGATCGCCTTCGGAGGCATGGTCGCCGAGGAGCTGTTCTTCGGCGAGTCCGGCACCGGGCCGAGCGGCGACCTCGACGCCGCTACGCGCGCCGCCGCCCAGATGGTCGGGTCCCTCGGCCTGGGCGGGTCGCTGGTCTCCCTCGAGGCGGCGCAGGGCGCCACGGGCGCCAACATCGTCACCAAGGTGCTCTCCGACGACCGGGGGCGCGACGCCCTCGAGGAGATCCTGGCCGGCGCCAAGGCCGAGGTCACCCGGATGCTCGACGCCAACCGCCACCTGGTGGAGGCGCTGCGCGACGCCCTGCTCGACCGGGAGGAGCTGGTGGGCGACGAGATCACCGGCGTGTTGCGCGCCGCCGGCGCCGGCGACCGGGTGCTCGACCTGCGCCCGATCGAGGCCCGCCTGGCACCCGCGCACACCGCCGACGGCGCCGACCTGGCACCAGAAGCAGGAGGGCGCCGCCCCTTGTGAGCGGGCCGCCGGGGGCGCATCATTCCAAAGAGGGCCCGCTGGCCCGACGAAGGAGGGGGCGGCCGTGACCGTGCAGGAGATCATCAAGGACAAGGGGGCCGACGTCGAGACGGTCCCGGGCGACGCCAGCATGGCCGTCGCCGTCATGCGGTTGAGCCGGCTGGGCATCGGCGCCCTCGTCGTCTGCTCCGACGGGGAGCACGTGGACGGCGTGCTCTCCGAGCGCGACGTCGTGAGGGGCCTGGCCCGCCACGGCGCCCAGCTCCTGCACATGCCGGTGCGCCACGCGATGTCGAGGGGCACGCCGACGTGCTCCCCGCACGACACCATCACCGAGGTGATGGCGGTGATGACGCGGACTCGCAACCGCCACCTGCCCGTCGTGGACAACGGGCGGCTGTGCGGGATCGTGAGCATCGGCGACGTGGTCAAGAAGCGCCTCGACGACCTCGAGCTCGAAGCGGCCGTGCTGCGCGAGCACTGGATCGTGAGCCGCTGAACGATCCTCAGGAGGCGGCGGCGCCGAGGGCGTCGAGCACGAAGGCGTACACCGTGGCCTCCTCGCGCCAGGAGTCGTAGCGCCCGGACGGCCCCCGGTGGCCGGCGCCCATCTCGGTCTTCAGCAGCACCGGCGCCTCGCCCGTGCCCCGGTCGCGCAGGCGCTGCACCCACTTGGCCGGCTCCCAGTAGCTCACCCGGGGGTCGTTGAGCCCGCCGACGGCCAGCACCGCCGGGTAGGGGTGGGCGGCGACGTTGTCGTACGGCGAGTAGGACTTGACGTAGTCGTACACCTCGGGGTCGGCCTTGGGGTTGCCCCACTCCTCCCACTCGGTCACGGTGAGCGGGAGCGTCTCGTCGAGGATGGTGGTGAGGACGTCGACGAAGGGGACGTCGCCCACCGCGGCCCGGAACAGCTCGGGACGCAGGTTCAGCGCCGCGCCGATGAGCATGCCGCCGGCGCTGCCGCCCCGTACGGCCAGGCGGTCCGGCGCCGAGTGACCGGTGGCGACGAGGTGCTCGGCGCAGGCCACGAAGTCGGTGAACGTGTTCGTCTTGCGCAGCAGCTTGCCGTCCTCGTACCAGCGCCGGCCCATCTCGCCCCCGCCGCGCACGTGGGCGATGGCGTAGACGACGCCCCGGTCGAGCAGGCTGAGGCGCAGGGAGGAGAACGTCGGGTCGATGCTGATCTCGTACGAGCCGTACCCGTAGAGCACGGCCGGCGCCGTGCCGTCGAGGGCGACGTCACGGCGATGCACGACCGACATCGGCACCCGCGCGCCGTCGGGGGCGGTGGCCCAGAGGCGCTTCGTCTCGTAGTCCTGGGGGTCGTAGCCGCCGAGGACGGGTTGCTGCTTCAGCAGCTGGCGGGCGCCCGTCTCCATGTCGTAATCGAACACCGACCGCGGGGTGACCAGCGACGTGTAGCCGAAGCGCAGGACGGTCGTGTCGAACTCGAGATTGCTGTCCTCGGCGACGGTGGAGACGGACTCGGGCTGCTCGACGACGTGGGTGACGCCGTCGTCCACCCGTCGCACGGCGAGGCGCCGCACCGCCTCGGCCCGCTCGTAGAGCACGACGTGGCCGGCGAAGACGTCGATGTCATCGAGCTTGATGTCGGGACGGTGGCTCACCACGTCGGTCCACCGGGCCCGGCCCGGGTCGTCCACCGGCGCTTCGACCAGCTTGAAGTTCTCGGCGCCGTCGGCGTTGGTGACGATGAGGAAGCGGTCGCCGTGGTGGTCCACGTGGTACTGCACGCCCTGCTCACGGGGCTGCACGACGCGGAACCGGCCCCGGGGGTCGTCGGCCGGCAGCACGTGGACCTCCGACGTCACCTTGCTCTCGAGGCCCAGCACCACCCAGCGCTCGCTGCGGGTGAGCCAGACGCCGAGGAAGAAGCGCTCGTCGTCCTCCTGGAACACCAGCTCGTCGTCGGCCGCCGCCGAGCCCACGCGGTGGCGCCACAGCTGGTACGGCCGCATGGCGGGGTCGACCTTGGTGTAGAAGACCGTGGCCTCGTCGGCGCCCCACGCCAGCCCATAGGAGGTGTCGGGGACCTCGTCGGCCAGGTCGTCGCCGGTGCCGAGGTCACGGATGCGGAGCGTGTAGCGCTCGCCGCCCGTCCTGTCCACGGCGTAGGCCAGCAGGCCGCCGCCCGGGCTCACCGACGTGTTGGCCACCCCCAGGTAGTCCGACCCGGCGGCCAGCTCGTTCTGGTCGAGCACCACCTGCTCCGGGCCGTCGGGCCCACCCTTGCGCCGGCACCAGATGGGGTACTGGAGCCCCTCCACCGTGCGCGACAGGTACCACCAGTCCCCCTTGCGGGCGGGGACGGAGAGGTCCGTCTCCTGGATGCGGCCCACCATCTCGTCGTAGAGGCGCTGCTGCAGGTCGGCGGTGGACGAGAGGACGGCGGCGGTGTAGTCGTTCTCGGCCTCGAGGTGGGCGACGACGGCGGGGTCGTCCCGCTCGCGCAGCCAGTGCCACTCGTCGACGCGCTCGTCCCCGTGGGCGACGAGGGTGACCGGCCGGCGGGGCGCGACGGGGTGCGGGGGGAGCTGGGGGTCGGCGTCGGGCATCGGCGTAGCCTCTCACCCCGTGCCCGCCGGGGGGATCCGCCGAGTGGTGGTGATGGGGCGCGACGCCGAGGCCGTGGGCACCGCCGTGCGCCGGCAGCGGGACGCCGGCG
>JALYMX010000538.1 GCA_030773495.1 Actinomycetota bacterium
GACCCGGGCTGCGTCGACGGCGACGTGGCCGGCGCCGTGGTCGCCGTCGTGGCCGCCGCCGGCGGGGAGGCGGAGTACGAGGAGTTCCTGCGCCGCCACCGCACGGCGCGCACGCCGCAGGAGGAGGTGCGCCACCTGTACGCGCTGGCGGGGTTCCGCTCGCCGGCGCTCGTGCGGCGCACCATGGACCTGGCCCTGGGTGAGGTGCGCACGCAGAACGCGCCGTTCCTCGTATCGCTGCTCCTCGCCAACCGCGAGGGCGGCGCGCTGGCGTGGGGGGTGGTGAAGGAGCGGTGGGACGAGCTGCTGGCCCGCTTCCCCGACAACCTGCTCGACCGCATGCTCGAGGGGGCGACCGCCCTGTCCGCCCCCGAGTTGGCCGCCGACGTGCGCAGCTTCCTCGAGGTCCATCCCCTCGCCGGTCACGAGCGGCGCATCGCCCAGTTGCTCGAGCGCCTGGACGTCGCCGTCGCGCTGCGCGGGCGGGAAGGGCCGCACCTGGCCGCCGCGCTGCGCGCCGCCGGCGAGGCACGGCCGGCGTAGGGATCGCGCGGACGTGGTACGACGAGTGCCGAGGTCAGGACTGGTCTTCGGAGGAGGAGCCATGCTCCCGTGCACGTGCGGGCACCACGACTACGAACACGACACCGACGACGGCTCGTGCGCCACGTGCGGCTGTCGGGCCTTCATCGTGGAGGGGAGCCACTGCGAGCCGCTCCCGGCGGACGAGCTCGAACAGGGCGTGACGACGGCGGAGCGAGGCTGCCGGGCCGGGGACGAGCGGGGCGCCGTTGTCGGCTGACGTCACCCCCGCCGTTCTCGGCACGGTTCGGCCCGTCACCCGGACCGAGACGTGCCGAGAACGGTCGGGAGCGGGTCAGGCGGCGGCGATCAGGCTGGCCAGCAGCTCGTCGAGCACGGGCTGGCCGGGGGGCATCACCCGTGGTTGGCCGGCCATGGCACGGACCCGGTCGAAGGCGTCGTGGATGTCGCCTCCCCGCAGGATGGGGCCGTGCGCCGAGGCGACCACCCGTGGCCTCAAGGCTTCGACGGTGTCGACGTGGCGGTTGTACGCCACCGGGTCGAGCCACTGGTGCCACGGCGAGACCAGGCTGTTGAACATGGCGAAGCTCTCGTTGTAGAGGTCCTTCGGCAGCTCCTCCACCTGGTGCACGGCGCGGCGGACCCATTCCACGACGCCCTGGTCCACGTGGACTGACCGAAGGGCGTCAGCCCGCGCCGGCCGGCGTTCTCGGATGCTTCAAGCCCGCCTACCGGGCGCCAGGTTCCACAGAACGGTGGGGAGCGGGCTACGCCGGTGGCAGACGCCCTGTCAGCTGGAACCCGCGGCGCCCCTCGTTGGCCCACCACTCCACGAACCCGGCCGACCGGAACCAGCCCTCCACCTCCGAGGTGGAATGGCAGTGGGCGTAGGGCGCCCCGAAGATGTCGATGAGCGCTTTGGACGCTTCCCGTCGGGTGATCTCCACCGGGTAGCCCCGCACGCCGAGGCGGTCGACCACGCGCGTGAAGGCGATGAACGGCGTCGCCATGACCTCGGCCAGCACCTCGACGCCGCGCGGCGGCAGGCGGGTGGTGACGGCGCGGAGGGCCCGGAGGATCGGCGTGACGACGGGCTCGTACCGGTACAGCCACACCGACAGGGTGCCCCCGGGGCGGAGCAGGGGGACGAGCCCGAGGAACGTACGGTGGGTGTCGGGGGTGTGATGGAGGACCCCGATGGCGTAGATCACGTCGGCCGTCGCCGGGCGCAGCGGGGGATGCTGCAGGTCCGCCTCGATGAAGTCCGTCCGGTCACGCCCTTCCCCCTCCCACTGCCGGCGTAGCTGCTCGCCCAGCTCCACCCCCGAGCTGATGTCCAGGGCGATGACCTGGCCGACGTGGTCGGCGAGGGCGACCGACTGCCCGCCGTTGCCGCACCCCGCGTCGACGACGACCTTCCCGCGCAGCTCGTCTACCGGGATCCGCACGGCGTCGAGGAAGACGCCTCGCACGTACGTCCCGGCGTCGATGTACCAGGTCCGGTCCCCGAGCTCGTGCTTGGACCATTCTCGGCTGAAGCTCTCCCGAACCCGCTCCTGGCGTCTGTCCCGGCCGCGTGACCGAGCCCGCCGGTGGCCGCGCGCCGTCCCGGGTGGTTCTTTCGGAAGGAGCCTCGGAATGCCGCCGACGACGGGATGGAGGTGGCCGTGCTCGCACGACAGGGTTCCCGTCGTCACCTCAGCGGCGGGGTCGGCGCCCGACTCGGGCCCGTCGAGCGTCAAGGTCGTACCGCAGTCGGGGCACCGGAGCAGGTCGAGCAGACGCTTGTGCACGGGAGGATGACGTCCAGAGATGTCGGGTCGTGGCGGCACGATCATGGCCGAGCCGTGCGACCGGCGCGGCGGGCGTGGCCTACGAGGCCGTACGGGGGAGCGGTTCGAGGTGGCGGGCGGGGACGGCCGCCGTCAGCCACACGCCGTTGAGGGACCGGTAGAACTCGTGCCCGTCGGCCGCCATCTCGCCGCTGTGGACGGCGAGCACGACCGCCGGCCCACGTCGTGCCCCGACTCGCGCTGCCGTCGCCACCTCGGCCGAGAGGTGGACGTGTTGGCGGCCCATGGGGAGGAGGCCCTGGTCGAGGATCGCCGCCAGCCGGTGGCGAGTGGTGCCGTGGAACAGCCGGCGAGGCGGCGGTTCCGGCGCCAGTCCGAGGTCGACCTCGACGCTGTGCCCCTGGTTGGCCCGGATCCGCCGACGCTCGTCGTCGATGACGTAGCGCTGCTTGTCGTTGTCGGCCACGACGCGACGCAGGTCCGCCTCGCTCAGCGCCGTCCCGTGGGCCGCCGCCTGGGCCAGGAGCTCGTCGATGCCGGCCCACCCGCCGGCGTCGAGCCGGAGGCCGATGCGAGCGGGATCGTGGCGCAGCACGAGGGCGAGGAATCTGCTGGTCCGGACGTCCCGGCTCGGCACGCTCGTCGACCGGTGGGTGCCGCGACCGGCTACAGGGCGTCCATCCCCACCACTGGGCGGTTGAGCTTCATGGCCCCGGTCGACCCCTTGAACGCGGCGTCGCCGAAGGCGAAGATCCCGCCGTCGGAGGCCACCAGCCAATAGCCGCCGCCCGAGCGGCTTCGGCTCATGCCGGTGATGGGCTGGTTCAGCTTGATGGCCCCGGTGGAGCCCCGGAAGGCGGCGTCGCCAAAGGCGAAGATCCCGCCGTCGGAGGCGACCAGCCAATAGCCGCCTGCGGAGGGCGTGGACGCCATCCCGACGATGGGCTGGTTGAGCCTGAGGGCCCCGGTGGAGCCCTTGAAGGTGGCGTCGCCGAAGGCGAAGATGCCGCCGTCGGAGGCCACCAGCCAATAGCCGCGACCCGTCGCCGTCCCCGCCATGCCGACGATCGGGCGGTTGAGCTTGAGGGCACCCGTGGAGCCCCGGAAGGCGGCGTCGCCGAAGGCGAAAATGCCGCCGTCGCGTGCCACCAGCCAGTAGCCCTCACCGCTCGGGGTGGCCGCCATGCCCACGATGGGCTGGTTCAGCTTCATGGCCCCGGTGGAGCCCCTGAACCTGGCGTCGCCGAAGGCGAAGATGCCGCCGTCGGCGGCCACCAGCCAATAGCCCTTGCGCGAGGGCGTGGCGGCCATGCCCACGATGGGCTGGTTCAGCTTCATGGCCCCGGTGGAGCCCTGGAAGTTGGCGTCGCCGAAGGCGAAGATGCCGCCGTCGGAGGCCACCAGCCAGTACCCCGCGGCCACCGGCACCGGAGCGCCCCCGCCGCCGCGGCCAGCGCCACCGGCGCCGCCGCCGCTCCCCCAGACTACGCGGACCACGTCCTGGTCGTCGTCGAACGGCACCGGCTTCCCGTCGTTGGCCGTGGGATCGATCCGGCCCTCGCCGTCACACGTCCCGGTGTCGGCCACGCCCACCATCGCCGGCGGGGCCGAGGCGGTCCAGGCACAGAGGAGGTCGACCCCGTCGGCCGCCTGGGGGAAGGTGATCTTGCACGTGCCGGCGTCGGGCCTCCCCGCCGCCGCCGTCACGCACTGACGGTCGGGGATGTTCGGCGTGTTGCGCCCGGTGCCGGGATCGGACACCGAGCGCTCGAAGAACTCGAAGTTCACGAGGGTCGGAGGGGCCGGATTGCCGGCCACGTCGTAGGCGGTCGCCGTGAGCGTGGCGACCTCGCCCCGCGCCCTGGTCTGGTCGTCCAGCACCACGTCGAGGCCCACGTTGGCCCAGGTGATCCTCACGACGTCGGTGGTGTCGGGCTCGGCCGTGGCGCCCGGGGCGGGCGGGTCCCCCGCGCCGCACACGGCGGGGGGCGGGTCCCCCTCGGTGGCGGAGAGGCAGTCGGCCTCGGGACGCTCGGCGGCGGCGGTGTTCGCCAGCCGTCCCTCGCTCGGGTCGGCGTCGGCGTCGGCGATGGTGGCCCGGACGGTGGTGACGCCTGCAACGTTGCCGGACACCGCCACCTGGCACGTCGAGCTCCCCGGCTCGATGGCGCACCTCGCCGGCGCACTCGTGAGCGGGGCACCCGCGTAGGTGAAGTCGACGGTGACACCGCCGAGCGGGGGGACGGTGCCGGGGACGCGACCGAGGAGGGCGGCGTCGTTGTACAGCCGCGCCGTCAGGGTGACGACGCTGCCCACGTTCGCCGTGCTGATCTCCGGTGTGACCTGGAGGAAGCTTGCCCCGTGGCCCGCCGCCACCGGCCTCGCCACCGTCACCACGGGCGCCAGGCCGGTGACCATGGCGACGACCGCGAGAAGCCAACTGCGTGCCGACCTGCCCTGCCCCATGGATCGCCTCCTGCCGCCGTGTGTCGCCACTGCAGCGTACCGGCGGGCCAGGCCGTCGCGCCGGGCGGGCGCCCTCCCGGACGCCCCGGTCAAGCGGGCTTGGTGGGCCCGAGCCGCTCGATGCGCTCCCGCACGCGGGCCAGCCGCTCGGCGGCGAGATCGTGCAGCCGTCCCGCTTGCTCGTACAGCTCGACCGCCTCCTCGATGCCGATGTCGCCGTCGGCCATGCGGCGGGTCAGGTCCTCGAGCTCCTCGACCAGCTCCTCGAAGCTGCGCGACGCCTCGTCGCCGGCCGGCGCCCCCTCCGTCACGCCCCCGGTCATGCCCGCTGTCACGTCCTCGGTCACGGCCGGGTCTCCTCCACGCGGGCGGTCAGGCGGCCGGTGGCCACCTGCACCTCGAGCACCTCGCCGGCCTGCACCTGCCCGGCCCGCCGGACGACGGTGCCGTCGGGCGCCCGCACCACGGCGTAGCCCCGCTCGAG
>JALYMX010000539.1 GCA_030773495.1 Actinomycetota bacterium
CACCAGCGGGCCGCGTCAGGCGCGCAGCAGGAGGCGGCGGCGTCACGGCGCTCAGAACAGGAAGTAGCGCTGGGCCATCGGGAGCTCGACCGCCGGCGCCGGCTCCACCGCCTCACCGTCGATCCGCACCGTGAAGGTGTCGGGTTCGACGTCGATGTCGGGGAGGGCGGTGTTCTCGGGGAGGTCGGCCTTGGTGCGCCGGCGCACGTCGGCGACCGCGACCACCGGGCGCCCCAGCCCCAGGCGCTCGACGAGACCGGCCTCGATGGCTGCGGGGGCGACGAAGGCGAGGCTCGAGGCGGGCGCGGTGGTGCCGAAGGCGCCGAACATCGGGCGGGGCAGCACCGGTTGGGGCGTGGGAATCGAGGCGTTGGCGTCACCCATGGCCGCCCACGCGATCGTGCCGCCCTTGAGCACCAGGTGGGGGCGGACGCCGAAGAACGCCGGCTCCCACAGCACCAGGTCGGCCAGCTTGCCGGCCTCCACCGAGCCGATCTCGGCCTCGAGGCCGTGGGCCACCGCCGGGCAGATCGTGGTCTTGGCCACGTAGCGGCGGGCCCGGTGGTTGTCGTCCCGGCCGTCGCCGGGGAGCGCCCCCCGCCGGGCCTTCATCACGTGGGCCGTCTGCCACGTTCGGATCACCACCTCGCCCACCCGGCCCATGGCCTGGGAGTCCGACCCGATCATGGAGATGGCGCCGAGATCGTGGAGGATGTCCTCGGCGGCGATCGTGGTCGGGCGGATCCGGCTCTCGGCGAAGGCCAGGTCCTCGGGCACGGCCGGGTTGAGGTGGTGGCACACCATGAGCATGTCGAGGTGCTCGTCGATGGTGTTCACGGTGTGCGGACGGGTCGGGTTGGTCGACGAGGGCAGCACGTTCCCGTGGCTGGCCACCTTGATGATGTCGGGAGCGTGGCCGCCGCCCGCGCCCTCGGTGTGGTAGGCGTGGATCCCCCGGCCGGCGATGGCGGCCAGGGTGTCCTCCACGAAACCGGCCTCGTTCAGGGTGTCGCTGTGCAGGGCCACCTGCACGCCGGCGTCGTCGGCCACCCGCAGGCAGGCGTCGATGGCCGCCGGCGTCGAGCCCCAGTCCTCGTGGAGCTTGAACCCGGCCGCCCCGGCCCGCAGCTGCTCCCACAGCGCCTGGGCCGACGTCGTGTTGCCCTTGCCCAGGAGGGCCACGTTGACGGGCCAGGGGTCGAGGGCCTGGAGCATGCGGGCCAGGTGCCAGGCACCGGGCGTCACCGTCGTCGCCTTACTGCCCTCGGCCGGGCCCGTGCCGCCCCGATCACGGTGGTGATCCCGGCTCCGAGGGCCTCCTCGAGGATCTGGGGGCAGATGAAGTGCACGTGGCAGTCGATGGCGCCGGCGGTGAGGATGCGCCCGTTGCCGGAGATGATCTCGGTCGAGGGGCCGATCACCAGGCGTTCGTCGACGCCGTCCATGGTGTCGGGGTTCCCCGCCTTGCCGAGGGCGACGATGCGCCCGTCGCGGAGCCGACGTCGGCCTTCACCACGCCCCAGTGGTCGAGCACGACGGCCCGGTGATGACGGTATCGGGCGCGCCCTCCGCCCGGGTGGCACCGGACTGGCCCATCGACTCCCGCACGACCTTGCCGCCGCCGAAGACGACCTCGTCACCCCCGGCCGTGCGGTCCTCCTCCACCTCGATGACCAGGTCGGTGTCGGGCAGGCGGACACGGTCGCCGGCCGTCGGCCCGTAGAGCAGGGCGTAGCGGTGGCGCCCGAGCTCAGTCATCGAGGGCCCCCGCTGCCTCGCCCCGAAGCCCGGGCACCACCCGCCGGCCCCCGATCGGCACGAGCTCGACGTCGCGCTCGATCCCCGGCTCGAAGCGCACGGCGGTGCCGGCGGGCACGGCCAGGCGCTGCCCCCACGCCGCCCGGCGGTCGAAGGCGAGGGCACGGTTCGCCTCGGCGAAGTGGTAGTGGGAGCCGACCTGCACGGGGCGGTCGCCGGTGTTGACCACCCGCAGGCGGGTGACGGGGCGCCCGGCGTTGATCACGACGGGCCCCTCGCCCGGGAGCAGCTCGCCGGGGATCACGGGATGGGGTGGTGCAGGGTCACCAACTTGGTGCCGTCGGGGAAGGTGGCCTCGACCTGCACCTCGCCCACCATCTCGGCCACGCCCTCCATCACGTCGTCGCGGCTGAGCACCGAGCGGCCCGCCTCCATCAGATCGGCGACGGAGCGGCCGTCACGGGCCCCCTCGAGCACGAAGGAGGTGAGCACGGCGACCGCCTCGGGATGGTTCAGCCGCAGGCCCCGCCCCCGGCGCTGGTCGGCCAGCTGGGCGGCGACGTGGACGAGAAGCCGCTCCTGCTCGTGCGGAGTCAGCAGCATCTGGCCCGTTCAGCTCGAGGCGGGGACGGCGGTGCCGTGCAGGAGGTCGTCGATCTCCTGGCACAGCTCCTGAAACCGGGGATCGCGCCGCACCGAGCGAGGGCGCTCCGGAGGGAGGGGGACGGCGAGCTCGGCCGCCACCGCCCCCGGGTGCGACGACATGACGTAGACGCGCTGGGACAGCAGCACCGCCTCCTCGACGTCGTGGGTGACCATGAGGATGGTGGTGCCCGTCTCCCGCCACAGGCACAGCAGGAACTCCTGCATGGCGGCGCGGGTCTGGGCGTCGAGGGCGCCGAAGGGCTCGTCGAGGAGCAGGACCCGAGGCTCGGTGGCCAGCGCCCGGGCGATGGCCGTGCGCTGCTTCATCCCCCCCGAGAGCTGCGCCGGCAGGGCGTCGGCGAACCCGCTGAGGCCCACGACGGAGAGGCGGTGCTCGACCCGCCGGGCGATCTCAGCTCTGGGAAAACCGGCCAGCTCCAGGCCGAAGGCCACGTTCTGGGCGACCGTGCGCCACGGGTACAGGGAGTACCCCTGGAACACCAGGCCACGGTCAGCGCCCGGGCCGGTGACGGGCTCGCCGTCGAGCAGCACCGCACCCGCGGTGGGGGGCTCCAGGCCGGCGGCGATGGCCAGGAGCGTGGATTTCCCGCACCCCGAGGAACCGACCAGGCAGACGAGCTCGCCCTCGTCGACCCGAAGGTCGACACCGTCGAGGACGCGGAGGGGCCCTCGCCGGGTCGGGAACTCCTTGACCAGCCCCACCGCCTCCAGCTTCGGGAGGCGGGCGTCACCGGCGCCCGTGCCGCTCATCGCGCCCACGGCGCCACCGCCCGGCGCAGCCCCCGGAAACCGAAGTCCATCGCCACCCCGAGGACGCCGATGACGACGAGCAGGGCGAAGATGTCGTCGGTCTGCAGGAACCGCTGGGCTCGCGTGATGCGGTACCCCAGGCCCTGCTGGGCGGCGATGAGCTCGGCCACGACCACCAGGTTCCAGGTGGCGGCGAGGTTGATGCGCATGGCGTCGAGGAGCCCGGGGACGCTGTGGGGGAGCACGACCTTGCGGACCACCGTCGACCGGCTCGCCCCCATCGTGTAGGCGGCGTTGATGAGCTCCTTGGGCACGAGGGCGGCCACGTCGGCGCTCATCAAGGTGTTGAAGAACACCGTGCCGATCACGAGCAGGGCGATCTTCGACGACTCGCCCAGGCCGAGCCAGATGATGAGGAGCGGGATGAACGCAGGGGCGGGCAGGTAGCGCAGCAGGCCGATCATGGGCTCGAAGAGCGACCGCACGGCGGCGAAGCTGCCGATGGCGAGGCCGAGCGGCACCGAGATGGCCACCACGATGGCGAACCCGACGGCGACGCGCGTCAGGGTGGCCAGGAGGTCGCCCACGAGCTCGCCGCCGGAGAGGAGCTCGGCGCCGGCCCGCAGGACCGACGCCGGCGAGGGCAGGAACAGGGGCTGGACCAGACCCGTCGCGCTGATCACCGTCCAGGCCAGGAACGGCACGATCAGCGACGCCACGACGAGGCGGCGGCGGAGGCGGGCGGGGATCTCCTCGCGGAGGCGCCAGAAGCCCGACGCCGGTGAGGGGGTGGCGCGGGACCGGGGGCGGGGGTCGGGAGCGACCGCGGGGGGATGCAACTCGAGGGTGGTGGGAGCGGTGACGGCCATGGTCGTCCTCCTTGTCTCCTTGTCAGCTCCGGGTGGCGCGCTCGTTGACGAACCGCGCATCGAACAGGCGGGTGAGGTCGGGTTTGCCCTTCGCCAGCCGCGATTCCTCGAGGAAGCGAGCGATGCGGCGGGCGGCGAAGTCGGGGTGGGACATGCCGTCGCCCGGCTCGAAGGCGGCGAGGTTCTCCTCCAGCGTGAAGATCCGGGTGCCCTCGTCGTAGGCGCGGTAGTCCTCGACGCTCACCCCGGCCCGCTCGGCCATGATGGCGACGGCCTCCTCGCGGTTGGCGCTGATCCAGGCGATCGTGTCGAACCAGGCGTCGACGAGGCGCTGCACGTCGCCGGCGCGCCGCTCGAGCAGCGACCTGTTCACGACCAGGTGGTCGGGGATGGCGCCCGGGAAGTCGGCGGAGGTGAACAGCGCCCTGGCGCCTTCGCGCTCCAGGGCCTTGGTGGTGAAGGGGGCGAAGGCGCCGACGGCGTCGAGCTGGCCGGCGGCGAAGGCCGCCGCCGCGGCATCGGTGGGGAGCGGCTGCAGCTGCACGTCGCCGGCCTTGAGCCCGGCCTGGTCGAGCCCGAGCAGGAGCAGGAAATGGTCGACCGTCCCCTCCTCGATCCCCACCTTCTTGCCCTTGAGGTCGGCGACGTTGTCGATCCCCGAGCGGACGATGATCTGGTCGTTTCCCGTCGAGTTGTCGTTGACCAGCACGACCACCTGGTCGGCACCGGCCGCCACCGACGAGATGGTGTCGTTGAGGGTCTGGCTGTTGGCGTCGAGCTTCCCCCCCGACAGCGCGTTGAGCGAGTCGGTGTAGCTCTCGAACCACACCAAATCGACGTTGACCCCCGCCTTGTCGAAGAACCCCTTCTCCTTCGCCACCTGCCAGGGGAACCATCCCGGCCAGGCACTGAACCCGAGACGGATCGCCGATGCCGAGCCGGCGCCCGCTGAGCCGGCGTCGCTCCCGCCCCCGCACGCGCCGGCAGCGGTGAGGGCGAAGGCGAGCAGGAGGGCGAGGAGCGTGGCCTGTCGCCGTGGCCGGTTCACGCGGTCGTCCTCCTCCTCGGCAGGTGCCCGGCCCTCACCAGGCAGCCCAGGGTGTCGCAGATCACCCGCGTTCCCATGAGCGAGGTGATCTCCGCGTTGTCGTAGGGGGGCGAGCACTCCACCACCTCGATCCCGGCCAGAGGGCGCTCGGCCACCAGCTGGATGAAGCGCAGGACCTCGCGCGGCAGGAACCCTCCCGGCTCGGGCCACCCGGTGCCGGGGACGAAGGCGGCGTCGAGGCAGTCGACGTCGAAGCTCAGCCACACCGCCTCGGCGTCCCGCCACGCCACCTCCAGCGCCCGCTCGGCGGCCGCCTCGATGCCCATCTCGACGCAGTCGGTGACGGTGAGGATCGTCGTGCCCCGCTCGCGGCCGACCTTGACCCCCGGCCTCGGCGCCTGCCACCCGCCGATGCCGATCTGGACGAGATTGGCCGGCGGGACGTTGGGGATGTCCGTGGCGTGGAACCACGGCGTGGTGTGCATCCGCTCGTCGAGGTCCGTCGCCTGGGTGTCGACGTGGCGGTCGAAGTGGATGATCCCGAGGTTGCCGTCGAGGTGCTCGGCCACGCCGCGGACGGTGGGGTAGCCGATCGAGTGGTCGCCCCCGAGCACGACCGGGAAGGCCCCCGAGGAGAAGACGTGGGAGACGGCCTTGGAGATCTGGTCGAAGGTCTTCTCGATGTTGCCGGGGATGGTGAAGACGTCGCCCAGGTCGCACATGGTCAGCGACTCGCGCAGATCGACCCCGAGCTCGAAGCTGTAGGGGCCGTACAACGCCGAGATCCGCCGCATGCCCTGGGGGCCGAAGCGGGTGCCGGGACGGTAGGTGGTGCCCGAGTCGTGGGGGGCGCCCAGTACGGCGACGTCGCACTCGCCGCAGCGGCGGACGTCCTCGAGGTAGGGCTGCTTCAGGAAGGTGTTGATGCCGGCGTAGTGCGGCAGCTCGCCGCGACTGAACGTCGGGATCGTGCGGTCGACGATGGAGTCCGCGCCCGGCAGGCCGAGCTCGAGGCCGCGGGCGACCTCCTCCTCCCACCGGGTGGTGGGCAACGTCGCCTCCGCCGCCACCGCCCTTCGGGCCTCCGGCCCGTAGTTGTCGTGCAGCTGTGTCACGAGGCTCCTTCGGTCTGGCGATCAGCCGGGCCTCGAAAAACAGGAAGCCCGGCGATCGAAGCGATCTCCCGGGCTTTTGTCCCTCCGTGTAGCGGCCATGCCGCCCGCACCTCTCGGACCAGGCCGCCGGTGCCGGCGCGGAACCCTAGGTGCCACCGATTCAGTTGTTGAGTTGTCTTTCCCCTTTTAACGGCGCCCCGTTTCCACCATGTTTCCGAGCGGCGAACACCCCGTTACACGCTGAGCAGCTCGCGGACCTTCCCGTCGTCGGCCGCTCCCGTGTCCCCCTCGGCCACCACCTCGCCGGCGTCGAGCACCACGTAGCGGTTGGCCAGCCGGAGGGCGAACTCGACGAACTGCTCGACGAGGAGGATGGCGAGGCCGGAGGCGGCGTGCAGCTGGGCGATGCACTCCTCGATCTCGAGCACGATCGAGGGCTGGATGCCCTCGGTGGGCTCGTCGAGCAGGAGCAGCCGAGGCCGGGTCACCAGCGCCCGGGCGATGGCGAGCTGTTGCTGCTGCCCGCCCGAGAGCACGCCGGCCGGGCGCCCGAGGAGGGATCGCAGGCGGGGGAACAGGTCGAGGGCCAGCCGGGCGAGGCCGGCCAGGATCGCGGGTGCGACTGCCGGGTTCGCCTTGCGCTCGGCCAGGATGTCGCCGAGGCATGCGAAGCCGGCCAGCGCCGGCTCGTCCTGCGACCACCGGGCCAGGGCGCCCCGGGCGGCCGGCGACGCCTCGAGCTCGGCCCATTCCCGGTCGAGCCCAGCCAGGATGCGGTTCACCATGTGTTCCTCCTCGTGCGTGATGAGCACGAGGAGGTTCCGGGGCGACCTTCCCGCTGACGCTCCCGGTGGCGTTCCCACTTCGGTCACTCGGCGGAATTTCTCGCCGCGGGACGCGAGAAGGAAGGCGTGGTTGGGACGGAGGACGGCGGGCATGTGGCAAGGGAACCGCAGCGCGTTCCCGCTGGCGTTCCCTCTCGTGTCCTGCACGGCGAGATTTCCGGGGCGCGGGACGGTCCTTCGCCCCCGCCGGCCGTCCCCCGGGACCCCGCACCCGTCCCGCGAGA
>JALYMX010000540.1 GCA_030773495.1 Actinomycetota bacterium
GCCACCCGCTGCTGGCCCGCATCGTGGCCGGCGCCGGCAGGCCGCCGCGGGCCAAGCTGGGGTGGACCGACGTGGCCTTCTTCGCCGCCCGCGGCGTCCCCGCCGTCAACTTCGGGCCGGGTGACCCGAGCGTGGCTCACACCGCCGGCGAGCGGGTGGAGCGGGGCGAGCTGGAGTCGGTGTTCGCCACCTTGTCGTCGGTGCTGCTGGCGCCGGCCGCCGGGCGCTGATCTCAGAACGCCTGGCGGGCCAGCCACAGCCCGGGGGCGTCGACCTCGGCAGGTGCGGGCAGGGTGTCCTCTGAAGCCCACAGGCGGCCGAGGGCGTCCTCACCGGCGCCGGTCACCACGCCGTCCACGAAGGCGCGGCCCCGCTCGTAGGTGGAGGGCCGCAGCTCGAGGCCGAGCATCCGGGCCCCGAAGCGCTCGCCCCACGACGTCTCGGCCCGCCGGCGGCGCACCGCCTCGGCGATCGGGTCGTGGGCGCCCAGCAGCGGTCGGCCGGCGGCGGCGACCACATGGTCGACCCAGCCCTCGAGGGCGGCGACGAGGGCGTCGAGCTCGGCGCGGGCCTCGAGCTGCTCCGGCGTCGACACGGCGGACACGACGTCCTCGGGCTCGCCCAGCACGCGCCGGAACGACGAGTGATCGTCGGGGTCGAGCTGGTCGATCTCGTCGGCGAAGGCCGAGGGGTCCACGCGAAAGCCGATGGCGTGGCGGGCCACCAGGACCTCGAGGCGGTGCCGGACGTGGGGGAGCCCGAGGACGGCGGCGTGGGCCAACTGGTGCAGGCACACCCACAGACCGACGTCGTCGCCCGGCAGCTGCCACTCGTCGGCGAAGGCGGCGGCGTTACCCGGCACCACCAGGACGGAGCCGGTGGCCGGCGCCGGGAGGGGGAGCTCGTACTGCCCGAACGAGCGCCGGGCCTGCTGGCCGAACATCCAGCCGAACACCAGGCCCTCGACGGCCGACGGCGGCGGGCCCTCGCCGGGTGGGACGGCTTCGTCGGCCGGCGTGAGGGCGCGGGCCAGGGCCTCGAGGAGGCCGCGGTGGAGCTCGAGGCTGCGCTGGGCCCACTCCACGGGCGCCACCGGCGCCACCCCCACGACCTCGCTGGCACCGGGCGCCACGGCGGCGAGGTGCAGCTCGGCCACCCGGGCCAGTGCCGCCCAGTGCGCGGCGACATCGGGATCGACGGGGGCCGTCCCGGCGCCCGCCGGCATGGCGCCGGCCACCGCGGCGGCCACCGCGTGGGCCACCTCCCAGTCGACCGGACCGGGCGCTGGCGGCCGCCCGGCCAGCTGGGACCAGAGCGGCAGAGACTCGAACGGGTTGGCGGGGCGGCCGCCGGGCTCGCTCACCGTCCCACTCCGGACCGGCGGCGGGAGGGGTGCACGGTGGGTCAGCTCAGGCGAGGGGGGGCGGCTCCGGCGACACCGGAGGGTCGATCGGCGTCGGGTCGGGTACGCCGGGGCCGGGGTCGGGCGTGGGGACGGGCGGCTCGCCGGGCAACGGCGGCATCGGGTCGAGGGGATCCAGGCCCGCAACGTCGGCGTCGGTCGGCGCCGGCGCCGGGTCGGGCAGCGGCTGGGACGGTCCAGGGTCGCCGGGGAGCGGCGTGGTGCCGGACATGGGCGGCAGGAGGGGGGCGTCGGACATGGTTGGCCTCTCGCTCGAAGAGGGCCAGTTCTACCCGATCTGCGTCACACGAGCTTGGCGTCGAGGTTGATGGTGGCGCCGGTGAGCAGCCGCGAGACCGGGCAGGTGCGCTCGGCTTCGTCGGCTAGCCGCTGGAACTCCTCGTCGTCGAGCCCGGGCACCTCCGCCTCGGCGTGCAGGTCGACCGCCGCGATGGTGAACCCGTCGCCGTCCTTGCGCAGGTGGACATCGGCGGTCGTACGCACGCGCTCGGGGGTGTAGCCGGCGCCGCCGAGGACACCCGAGAGGTTCATGGAGAAGCAGCCGGCGTGGGCGGCGGCGATGAGTTCCTCGGGGTTGGTGCCCGGCCCCTCCTCGAAGCGGGAGGAGAACGAATAGCGGCCCTCGAAGGCGCCGCTCCCGAACCGCATCGTCCCCGTTCCGTCGTTGAGCGAGCCCTCCCACTCGGCCTCGGCGTTGCGTGTCGGCATGGCGGTCTCCTCCGGATCGCGGCGTTCGCGGGGCAACCTACCCCTCGCGCGCCGTCGCAACGCCGTCGGCCACATGCGATCATTGGCGCCATGCCATCCCGCCCCAGCCGCCTTCCCGCGCTTCTCGCCGCCTCGCTGCTCGGCCTCGTGGCCCCGGTGGTGTCCGGCGGCGGTGCCGGTGCCACCAACGATCCGCACTGGCCGAAGCAGTGGGCGCCGCCGAAGATCGGGGCGCCGGCGGCGTGGGCCACCACCACGGGCGCCGGCGTGAAGATCGGGATCGTCGACAGCGGGGTGGACGCCACCCACGAGGACCTCAGGGACCGTGTGGTGGCGAGCGCCGCCTGCATCGGGACCGACGGCGAGCCGGCGGGCTGTGCGGCGGGTCAAGGCCAGGACCAGGTGGGCCACGGCACCCACGTGGCCGGCATCGCCGCCGCCACCAAGGACAACGGCAGGGGCATCGCCGGCATCGCCCCGAGCGCCCAGTTGGTGGTGGCCCGGGTGTTCCAGGGCGAGAGCGCCGAATTGAGCGACGTCGAGGCCGGCATCAGGTGGGTGGTGGGCCAGGGGGCGAAGGTGGTGAACCTGAGTCTCGGCGAGAACGTCCTCCTCGGCGGCCTGCTCGGGAGTGGGGAGAGCTCGCTCGCGCCGGCCCTCAATGCCGCGTGGGAAGCGGGGGCCATCCCGGTGATCGCCGCCGGCAACGCCCAGCTCCTCGGCGGCAACACCACCTACGGCGACGTGAACTCGGTGGTCGTGGGCGCCACCGGGCCCGAGGACCGGCGGGCCTCGTACTCCGTGCCGACCGAGAACGCGAAATGGGCGATCCTGGCCCCCGGTGGCGATGGCGCCGCCGCCGGGCAGATCTACTCCACGGTGCCGAACGGGCAGTACGGGTACCTCGCGGGGACGTCGATGGCCGTGCCCCACGTGTCGGGCGCCCTGGCCCTGCTGCTGTCCCGTGGCGTGAGCAAGGAGCGAGCCGTCGAGCTGGTGCTGGCCACCGCCGACCGGCGGGTGTCGTGCGGCTCGAACAGCCCCACCTGCGTGGGCCGCCTCGACGTGGCGAGCGCCGTGGCCGCCACGGTCCCGGGCGGCTCCCCGGCCTCCACCGCCGCTTCAACGGCGGCGCCCCCCAAC
>JALYMX010000541.1 GCA_030773495.1 Actinomycetota bacterium
CGCAGGGCCTGGCTGGCCTCGGCCCGCCCGGCCCGCAGCTCGGCCAGCGCGGCCTGGTCGGCCACGTGGCGCTGGCGGCGGTTGACGACCAGGACGGGGGCGGGGATGGCGCTCTCGGCGCCCAGGCGGGCCACCTCGGCGGCCAGGCCGCCGGCGCCCACCGCCTGGGACTGGCGGGGGTCACCCAGGCACCACAGCTGGGCCCCGGGGGTGGCCGCCACCGCGGCCAGCACGGTGGCCGCGTCCCTGGTCGACACCTGGGACACCTCGTCGAGGACCACCACGGTGCCGGGGGCCAGGCGCCCGGCCAGCTCGAGGCGCAGGCGGGCGATGGTCTGTGCCTCCAGCCCCACCGAGCGCAGCCCGCCCACCGCCTGGTTGGTGGTGGCCACGCCGAGCACCGGGCGCCCCGCGGCCGCGCAGCCGGCGGCCGCGGCGTGGACCGTCGTGGTCTTCCCGAAGCCGGCGGGGGCGATCATCGAGCGCAGGGCGGGGCCGGGGGCGCACAGGACCCGCACGGCGCCGGCCTGGTCGTCGCCCAGGCGGCCCTCGGCGGCGATGGCGGCCTCGACCACGTCGGCCTCGACGCCGGCCGCCGGCGTGGCCCTCAGGTGTTCCAGGTGGGCGAGCACCTCGTCCTCCAAGCCCCGGTGTGCCACCGTCGACCACTCGGGAGGACGCCGGCGGGAGCCGTCGGGCACGAGGCGCACCACGTGCTCGGAGGCGAGGAACTCGGCGGCGAGGGCGAGGATCTCGGCGGTGGTGAGGCGGCCGGCCGCCGCCGCGCAGATGCGCTCCACCACCTTGGCCTCGCTGAAGCGGGCGTCGGTGGCGCACAGGCCGGTGTGGGGGTCGAGCAGGCCGGCCACCACCTCGTCGGCGCCGAGGCCGGCGCCGGGATTACGCCCGACCACGGCCACCTCCACCGCCTCGGGCCCCTCCAGGCCCACGGCGACGGCCTCGTCGGCCCAGCGCCCGGCCAACAGGGTGGGGGTGAGGGCGTGGTCCTTGGCCGGGCGGGTGGCGAGTGAGGCGGCGTCGTCGGCCCGCATGCGCGCCGCCGGGCTGTCCCAGGTGGCCCCCGACGCCTCCAGCTCGGCCTCGATGGCCACGGAGCGCTTGGAGAACGCCCGCAGCTGGGAGGCGGTGTAGCCGACCATCTCCCGACACCCGTTGCGCTCCGGGCCCCAGGCCACGCCGAGCTCGGCGCTCAGCAGTCGCTGGAGCTCGGCCTGGTAAATCGAACCGGCCGCCTTGGCCCAGTCGTGGAGGGGGTTGGCGTCGAAGGCCACGTACGACCGGTCCGGGCGGCGCACCACGTTGGCCACCAGGCAGTGGGTGTGCAGCTGCGGGTCGCCCTCCCGGGAGGTGCGGTGGGCGAAGCTGGCCGCCGCGAACCCCCCCGTGGCCACCCGCCGGCGCACGCCCTTGGCCTGCTGGCGGGCCACCGCCGCCTTGTCCTCCAGGAACGACACGGCCACCCCCACCGCCTCGGTGTGGCAGCGGGTGACCACCGACGACACCTCCGGCGACGCCAGGGCCCACAGCAGCGACGCCGACTTGGGAGCCGAGAAGGTGGCGTCGAAGGCGGCCACCGTGCGCTCGGGGCGGCCGGCCAGCAGGTGCTCGCCGGTGAGCGGGTGATGACCCTCGACCAGGGCCCGGAGCTGATCGGCGTCCACCACGCCCTCCAGGCCGAGCTCGGCGGCGAAGCGGCCGGCCCACACGCCAGGGGCCTCGCCCACCCCGGCGTAGTACTCGTCGATGCCCAGGGCCACCGACGAGATCAGGTACTCGGGGTCGCGCAGCGCGGTGAGGGTCAGCATCGGCTCAGCGCCGCCGGTCCCGCCGCCTCCTCGAAGAGGTGGCAAGTGTCTGTGCGGGTTGGGGTTCGGGCGTTGAGGCGGTGAAGGACGGGAGGGCGGAAGGGGCGAGCGTGGAGAGGGAGGGGGGAGGCGGGATGGTGGGTCGGTGGGTCATGGGTTGGCGGTGGGGTGGTCGGGGTCGAGGATGCTGAGCTGGGCGGCCGGGGGCTGAGGCGCCCGGCCACGGCGCCGGTCCGGTGACCGCCCTGGGCGACGCTGCTCGGCGCCCGCCGGGACGTCGACGTTGTGGTGGTCGAGCACCGAAGCAGTCGGAGCCATCACGGCGCCGGCCCTCGGCGGCTCGTCCCGCCGAGCGGCGTCCGCCGCGCCGGCCCCGCCGTCTGCCGTCGCTTCCGCCATGTGTCGATCGGCCACCCGTGGACCCTCGACGGGTGGCGGGACCGCACGTGGCAGTCCGGCGCACGGTGCGGCGCCGGCCGCCACCACGTCGAGGCCGGGGACGGGCCCGAGTACGTAGGCCGACAGGCCGAAGCGCCCGGCCTCGCCGGGTTGGCGGAGATGGGTGACGAGCCCGGCCGAGCGCAGGGCGCCCAGGGCCCGGGCCGCCGCCCCGGGGGTGACGCCGAGGTGCTCGGCCACCTGCCGGGCGCTGGTGGACGCCACCAGGGCGCCGGTGCCGTCAGGGCGGGCGTCGAGGGCCACGTCCTCGAGCACCACCCACTCGATCGGCCAAGGGCCTGGCGCAGGGGCCGGCTGGCCGGCCCGAGCACCAGCCGCTGCTCGCTCA
>JALYMX010000542.1 GCA_030773495.1 Actinomycetota bacterium
ACGGCGCGTCGGGCGCCGGTGGTGCCGGCCGATGGGGCTGCCATCGTCGCCGCCCTTCGCCGGGCTGGCGCCTCCCCACCCGCGGGGCGGCACGTACCCCCCATGCGCCCGGTCACCGCGCTCGAACTGGCCATCTTCGGCCCCGACGATGACCTCGAGCGGCCCACCGAGATCATGCGCCAGCCGGCAGCGGTGCGTGCCCTGGTCGAGGCGGCCTGCGAGGAGGGGTGGCTGCTCCGCCTGGCCTACGCCGACGGGGGCCGGGAGGCGCAGGTGACCGCCGGCGTCGTCGACGTCGCCGGTGGCGCCGCAGTCCTGGAGTGCGCGCCGGGCTGGGACACCAGATCGCTTCCACTGGCCCGGGTGCGGTGGGCCCGCGCCCTCACCGAGGCCGAGGAGGAGCACGTCCTGTGACCGACGGCCCGCTCATCATTCAGTCCGACCGCACGCTGCTCCTCGAGGTCGACCACCCCGCGGCGGCCGAGTGCCGCGCCGCCATCGCGCCCTTCGCCGAGCTCGAGCGCTCACCCGAGCACGTGCACACCTACCGGCTCACGCCGCTCGGCCTGTGGAACGCGCGAGCGGCCGGGCTCGACGCCGAGCAGGTGGTCCACGCCCTGGTCCGTTGGTCGCGCTACCCCGTGGCCCAGGCCCTCCTCCTCGACGTGGCCGAGGTGATGGCCCGCTACGGCCGCCTCATCCTGGAGGTCGACCCGGTCCACGGCCTCGTGCTGCGCTCGGCGGACCGGGCCGTGCTCGAAGAGGTGGTGCGGGCCAAGGCCGTCGTGCCCATGATCGGCCCCCGCATCGACGCCGACACCGTCGGGGTGTTCCGGTCGGAGCGGGGACGGCTCAAGCAGGCGCTGCTCAAGCTGGGCTGGCCGGCCGAGGACCGCGCCGGCTACGTCGACGGCGCCCCCCACCCCGTCGCCCTGCGCCACGACGCCGTCGTGCTCCGGCCCTACCAGCGGCAGGCCGTCGACGCCTTCTTCGCCGCCGGCAGCGGCGTGGTCGTCCTGCCCTGCGGCGCCGGCAAGACGCTCGTCGGCCTGGCCGCCATGGCGCAGGCCGGCGCCCACACGCTCATCCTCGTCACCAACACGGTGGCGGCCCGCCAATGGCGGGCCGAGCTGCTGGCCCGCACCACCCTCAGCGAGGCCGAGATCGGCGAGTACTCGGGGGAGCGCAAGGAGGTCCGTCCCGTCACCTTGGCCACCTACCAGATCGTCACCACCCGCCGGCACGGGCTCTTCCCTCACATGGAGCTGTTCTCCTCCGAGGACTGGGGCCTCGTCGTCTACGACGAGGTCCACCTGCTCCCCGCCCCAGTGTTCCGGATGACGGCCGAGATCCAGAGCCGCCGCCGGCTCGGCCTCACCGCCACCCTCGTGCGGGAGGACGGGCGGGAAGGCGACGTGTTCAGCCTCATCGGCCCCAAGCGCTTCGACGCGCCGTGGCGCGACATCGAAGCCCAGGGCTGGATCGCGCCGGCCCGTTGCATCGAGGTCCGCGTCACGCTGGCCGACGAGGAGCGCATGGCCTACGCGCTGGCCGAGGCCGAGGACCGCTACCGAGTGGGGGCGACCGCGACCTCGAAGCTGGCGGTGGTGGAGGCGCTGTGCCGGGCGTCAGTGGCGGCCGGCGAGCCCACCCTCGTCATCGGCCAGTACCTCGACCAGCTCGAGCAGGTGGCCTCCCGGCTCGCCGCCCCGCTGATCACCGGCAAGACGCCGACGCGCCAGCGCGAGCTGCTCTACGAGGCCTTCCGGCGGGGCCACGAGCCGGTCCTGGTGGTCTCCAAAGTGGCCAACTTCTCGATCGACCTCCCGGAGGCCACGGTCGCCGTCCAGGTGTCCGGCACCTTCGGCAGCCGCCAAGAGGAGGCGCAGCGCCTGGGGCGCCTACTGCGGCCGAAGCACGACGGCCGACCGGCATGGTTCTTCGCGGTCGTCTCGCGCGACACCAACGACCAGGAGTTCGCCGCCCGACGCCAGCGTTTCCTGGCCGAGCAGGGGTACGCCTACGAGATCCTTGGTGCCGATGACCTCACCGACGGCCTGACCGGGACGATCGCCTTCGGCGACGGGAGCGCGGAGCCTACGCCGGCTGGCGGGCCTGGATCAGGTGGTAGAGCAACAGGAGCTGGGTGAGAGCGAGCGGCTCGCTGCGCGGCCCTCCCGGGTCGAGCTCGCCCAACGACTCGGGGAGCGGCTCGTCCACGCCGAGCTGGTCCCAGATGGCCCGCTTGACCTTGTCGGTGACGCCCGGGTCGGCGTAGGCGTGGATGTGCACGGCGTCAACCGGCTTGCCGTCGTCGTCACGGCTCAGCTTCAGGTGGATGGCCTGGCGGGTGTCCTCGTTGAGGAGGCCGGCCAGATCGGGGTGGGCGATGGTGGGCCGCAGCAGGAGGGTGGCGCTGAGGGGGTCGTTGCTCGACTCGCCCCGCTCCTCGATGGGCGCGAAGCGCACCACGATGTCGGCGTGGGCCCGCTGGGGGCGGATGAACTCGGCCGACTCCGGCTCGCGCTTCTCGAGATCGGCCCGGACCTGCTCCTCGGTGTAGCCCCGCTTGGTGGTGTCCCGCTTGATCTTCCAGGCGTAGCGGATGTCCTCCGGCGGGTCGAGGTACACCTTCACGTCGAAGCAGGCCCGCGACAGCTTGGAGTGCAGCGGCAGGAGCCCCTCGATGATCACGTACTCGGCCGGCTCCATCAGGACGGGTCGGGCGAGGGTGCCGTCGCTGTGGTTGTACAGCGGCTGGAGGATGGGCTGGCCGAGGGCGATGAGCTGCAGGTGCTGCTCCATCACCTCGACGTAGTTGCACTCCGGGTGCAGCGGCGTGAACGGCTTGTCCTTGCGCTCCTGGCGGTCGTAGCGGTGGTAGTGGTCGGTGCAGATCGACGTGCAGTGGGACCGACCGAGGGCATCGACGAGGCCGCGGGTGAGGGTGGTCTTGCCCGCCGCGCTGTCGCCGGCGATGGCGAGCATGGCCGGGCGCGTGCGCGCCGAGCCGTTGTCGCGCTGCCAGGCTCGCTGGATCGCAATCTGCTTGTCGGGCATGAAGTCCACCTCGCTGCTCGGGACGGAACGGACGGGAACTGGCGGAGAAAGGGAGCTCGGGGGGCGGCCCCGCTACATCACCCCGGGGCACGCCTCGCGGGCGCGAGCCCGCAGGTCGGCCACGCCATGCTCGAGCCCCTCGGGGTCCTTGTAGAGGGCGCTGCCCGCCACCAGGGCGCGGGCGCCGGCGCGGGCGGCGCCGGCCACGGTGGAGGGCCCGATGCCGCCGTCGACCTCCAGCTCGATGGGACGGTCGGCGCCGGCCAGAAGGGCGGCCGCCTCGGCGATCTTGGGCTCCATGGTGGCGATGTAGGCCTGGCCACCGAAGCCCGGGTTCACGGTCATGACCAGCAGGAGGTCCATCAGGTCGAGCACGTGGCGCACGGCGTCGAGCGGGGTGGCCGGGTTGAGGGCCACGCCGGCCTTGGCGCCGAGGTCGGCGATGGCGCCCAGCGTGCGGTGCAGGTGGGTGCACGTCTCGGCGTGGACGATCACCAGCTCGCACCCGGCCTCGACCCACGTCGCCAGCATCGGGTTCGGGTCGACCACCATGAGGTGGGCCTCGAACGGCACCTCCACCCACGAGCGGACGGCCTTGATGACGTCGGGGCCGAAGGTGAGGTTGGGCACGAAGACGCCGTCCATGACGTCCCACTGCACCCGGTCGACGCCGGCCTTCTCGAGGGCCACCAGCTCCTCACCGAGCCGCGCGTAGTCGGCGGGCAGGACCGAGGGGATGATGCTGAACGAACGCTCGGGCGTGGGCTCGGACGCGGGTGCAGAAGCCATGATCGGCGGATTGTACGGATCCGGCGGTCGGGATGCCTCCCCCCTGGCGGGGAGCGCCGGGGGGAAACGAGGCGCCCCTTCGCTACGCTGACGTGGTGTTGGAGCCAGCCGAGCCCGAGGTCGGGACCCGGCCGATCCGCGCCGTACTGGTCGACGACCACCAGATCGTCCTCGACGGCCTCTCGTCCATGTTGCGCCCGCACCGCGAGCGCGTCGAGATCGTCGCCCAGGCCACCGACCCCGCCGTCGCCACCGAGGCGGTGCGCCGCCTCCGCCCCGACGTCGTGCTGCTCGACGTGCGGCTCAAGAGCACGAGCGGGCTCGACCTCTGCCAGGAGCTGCTGGGCCACGACGCGGGGCTGCGCGTGGTCTTCCTCACGGTGTACGACGACGAGCAGTACCTCTTCCAGGCGCTGCGGGCCGGGGCGACGGGGTTCCTGCTCAAGCGGGTGACGGCCCAGGAGCTGGTGGGCCACCTGGAGCGAGTCATGGACGGCGAGATCGCCATCGACCCGGCCCTCGTGGGGCGGGTGGCCCTCTCGGCCGCCCGCCTGCACGCCGGCGAGTACTGGCCCGGGGCCCACCTCGGTCTCACGCACCGGGAGAGCGAGGTGCTCGAGCAGATGGTGCGCGGGTTGTCGCACCGCGCCATCGCTCGCCACCTGCTCATGGGCGAGGAGACGGTGAAGACCCACGCCCGCGCCATCTACCGCAAGCTGGGGGTGGCCGACCGGGCCCAGGCCATCGCCACCGCCCTGCGCGAGGGGCTGTTCCATTGATCGACCCCGTCGCGCCCGCTCCCGACGTCGGCGCGGACCGCTCGGCGGCGCTCGCCGGGCTGTTGCGGCGCATCCTGGAGATGACCGCCGAGGACCTCGACCTGCGCGACGTCGTCCGGCGCGTGGCCGCCCTGATCATCGAGGCCGACGGAGCGGACGTGTGCTTCGTGCACCTCGTCGACGAGGCGCGGGGCTGCCTCGTCCTGGCCGGCGCCACCCCGCCGTTCGACGAGCTGGCGGGCACCATCGAGCTGGCCATCGGCGAAGGTGTGGCCGGGTGGGTGGCGCGGCACGGCAAGCCGCTGGTGGTGGACGACAAGTGGCGCGACCCCCGCTACAAGTACATCCCGGCGCTGCGAGGCCAGGACTACACGTCGCTCGTCTCCCTCCCCATGGTGCGGCGCGGGAACCACGTGGTCGGCGTGGTCAACGTCCACTCCAAGGCCCGCCGCCGCCACTCCCCCGAGGAGGTGGCCCTGCTCACCGACGTGGCCGGGCTGCTCGGCGGGGTGGTGGAGAACGCCCGCCTCTACTCGCGCCTCGCCGAGCGGGAGGCCGAGCTGGAGCGGTTCGCCGCCCGCACCATCGAGCTCCAGGAGCTGGAGCGGCGCCGGGTGGCCGCCGACATCCACGACGGCATCAGCCAGCGCCTGGTGAGCCTGTGGTACCACCTCTCCGCCGCCGACGAGGCGCTGGCCTCGAGCCCCGAGGTGGTGGCCGCCGAGCTGGCCGCCTCCAAGGACCTGGCCACCGCCGCCCTCGACGAGGCCCGGCGCACCATCGCCGGCCTGCGGCCCGCCGTCCTCGACGACCTCGGCCTCGGGCCCGGCCTCGAGAGCCTGGCCACGTCGGTGCCCGGCCTGGACATCGTCGTCGACATCGAGGCGCCGCCGTTGCCCGCCCACGTGGAGACGGCGCTGTTCCGCATCGCCCAGGAGGCGCTGCAGAACGTGGCCAAGCACGCCGGCGCCGCCACGGTGGGCGTGGAGCTGCGGTCCACCCCGGCCGGCGTGCGCCTGGTGGTGGCCGACGACGGCGCCGGGTTCGACGTGGACCGCACGCGCGAGCGCGCCCGGCCCGACGCCTACGGGTTGGCGGGGATGCAGGAGCGGGCGGCCCTGGTCGGCGGTCGGGTGACCGTGGCCTCGCGGATGGGCGAGGGC
>JALYMX010000543.1 GCA_030773495.1 Actinomycetota bacterium
CTGCTGGAGCGACGCGGCTTCACCGTGGCCGACACGTCGGCGCCGACCTATTCGGCGGACCGGCCGTTCCTGCGCATCGACCACGTCGCCACCAACGCCTCGCCCTGCGCTCGGTGCGCGTCCTCGACGCCGCGCCGGTGAGCGATCACCGCCCCCTGCTGGTGGAGGCGGTGGCGCCACCCGCTTAGTGCAGCTCGGCGATGAGCGCCAGCGCAGCGTCCTCGTCCATCCGGGGCACCACCTCGCCCCGCTCGGCCTGGTACCCGAAGGGCGGGGCGCCGTACGCGTAACCCCCGGCGGCGGCCTTGGGCGTCGGCCCGTGGCCAGGCGAAGCCGGACCATGGCCCGCTCGTAGTCCGACACTGCCGAGCACCTGGCGGATAAGCCGGCGCGAGGGGTCGGCCGCGTCCGTCGGTGAGGTAGGCGTCCTCGCCGGCCGATGTCGACGCCATGGTGGCCCCGAGACCGCCTTCCGATAGCAACTGGACAGAAACCAACGCCAGCACCACTACCCCGGACGTCGAGGGCTGCAGCGAGGCCTGCTCCCCGGGCCAGGAACCGGCGACGACCTCCCCCCAACGTCGCGTCGTGCCTCTCGGGTCTTCGTCGCGACGCAATGTCGTTCTCTTCAGTGTTTTCCCTTGACGGAAGCAGCAGAACCGGTCACTCTCGACACACGTCGAGCTCTCACACCCGGGCCCGGCTGGCACAGATGGCCCGCGGAGGCGCGGTCCAAGGGGGAGCGAGACAGCATGCAGCGATCGCCGTTTGGCCGGGGGCGCGCGCCCCACCGTCGGTTCTCCGTCCAGGTGTTGGCCCTGGCCGTGTCGGCAGCCCTGGCCGCCAGCCAGCTTGCTGTCCTCCCGTCGGCGGCCGAGGCGCCTGGTGCCAGTGCCGCAGAAGCGCCCGCCACATCTGCCGCGCCGGCGCCCAGACCAGAGGAGCGCGAGCTGCCCGAGCTGCGGACCCGCATCTCGGCTACCTACGCGCAGCCTGACGGCTCCTACCGGGCCGTCATCTCCACCGGGTCGCTCCACTACCAAGACGCCGCCGGTGCCTGGCAGCCCATCGACGATACCCTCGTCCCTGCCGGCACGGCGGGGGTGGCGGCCAAGAACCGGGCCAATCGCTTCAGCGCCGAGTTCCCGAACCGACATCGCCACCGGCGAGGTGCGGGTGGCCGTGGGCGGGACCTGGGCCGCCTTCGCCCCCGAGGGCCCTGGAGAGTGCCACCGCGGCGGTCGCGGGCAACGCCGTTCGCTACGCCAACGTGCGCCCGGGCGTGGACCTGCTCTACGAGGTCGGCCACGACGCCGTGAAGGAGAGCTTCGTCCTGGCCAGCCCGGCCGCCACCTCGGCCTTCTCGTTCCGGCTCCGCTCGAGCCCCGGGCTCACCGCCGCGGCGCGGGGGAAGGGCGTGGACCTGCGAGACGCCTCGGGGTCCTCCCCGCTGCGCGTCAACCCCCCTGATCTGGTCGACGCGGCCGGCAAGCGGGGCCCGGTGCGCCTGGACGCCGAGCAGGCCCCGGGCGGCATGCGCCTCACCCTCACCGGGGACCGGGCGTGGTTGGAGGCGCCCGAGCGCGCCTGGCCGGTGGTGCTGGATCCCACCACCACCGTTGGCATGCAGGCCGACTGCTCGATCTACTACACCTGGCCCAACGACGCCTGCTGGGACACCACCTCGGTGCCGTTCGGCACCCAGACCAACAACGAGCCCATCCACGCCCTCCTCAGGGCCGACCTGTCGTCCATCCCCAAGGACGCCGTGGTGACCAGCGCCAAGCTGTCGGCCTACGTGGAGATGGTCGGCTTCGTGGACACCATCAAGGTCCAGGCCCTCACCAGGAGCTGGGACACCAGCGCCAACTGGTACAACCCCTGCCCCGCCACATGTACCAACTGGACCACCGCCGGGGGCGACGTGTCCGCCGACCCCGACTACACCGCCCCGGGCTACTCGGTGGCCAACGTCGACTCGGCCCGGTGGGTCGACTGGTACATCACTGAGCTGGCCCAGGACTGGGTCCGCCCGGCGTCGCCCGGCGGCACCGGCATCCCCAACTACGGCGTGCTCATCCGCCGGGCCGACGAGACCGCCTACGGCCAGGACTCCCTCGTGTCCTCGACCTCGACCGACACCGCCAAGCGCCCCTCGTTCTCCGTCACCTACAGCCGGCGCACCGGGCTTCGCCCCTCGGCCAAGTTCGACACCCGTGAGCTGTCGGACCGTCACTCGGCCAGCGTCAACCTGGCCAACGGCAACCTGCTCATCCGGGCCGCCGACGTGGCCATCAAGGGCACCGGTCTCGACCTCGCGGTGGAGCGGTTCTCCAACAGCATGGGGGCGCAGTCGGGCGACGCCTGGAGGTTCAGCGTGGGCCAGTGGGTGTGGGCCGAGACCCAGCCCGACGGCTCGGTGGTGCTGCGCGAGCCGGGGGGCGCCTACGTCCCCTACGTGAAGAAGACCACCACCCCCACCTTCACCACCCCCCCGGGAGCCAACGCCGATCTCACCAAGTCGGGCTCCACCTATACCCTCACCCGCCACCAATCTGGGGAGGTGTTCAAGTTCGGCACGGTGGCCAACTCCATCGGAGGCTCCCGCGCCTACCTGAGCTCGATCGCCGACCGCAACGGCAACACCATCACCTTCGCCTACGACACCAGCAACCGGGTGACCTCCCTCACCGACACCCAGGGGCGCAGCCTCACCTTCGCCTACACCTCAGGGCTTCTCACCTCCATCAGCGACTGGGCGGGGCGCGCCTGGAGCTACGGCTACACCGGGACCGACGTCAGCTCCTACACCGACCCCGCCGGCAAGGTCACCACCTACGGCTACGACGCAAATGGGCGCATCAACCAGATCACCACGCCGAGTGGCATCGCCGGGGGCACGATCACCAAGGTGGTCTACAACTCCGACGGCAGCGTCCAGAAGCTGTCCCGCGTGAAGGACGGCTCGGGGGGAACCTACGACTGGACCTACGCCTACTCCTCGACGGCCCAGTCGGGCGGCACCCGCTGCACGCAGTATGGGGGCAGCGCGCCGGCGAAGATGTTGGGCTGCATCACCGTCACCGACCCCCGGGGCTTCCTCACCAGCCACGGCTGGGACGAGTCCGACCAGGTGGTCAAGGCCATCGACGCCGCCGGCAACGTGCGCAACAGCACCTACGGGGCCAACGAGAACGTCGCCGAGTACAAGAACTCGCTCTCGGCGGTGAGCACGCTGACCTACGACACCGTCAACCGGGTCAACCTCACCAAGGTGCTCTCGCCCTCGTCCAACGGGACCAACACCGGGGCCACGACGAACTTCTCCTACAACGCCCCCAACCCGGGCAACGGCACCAGCCTGTACAAGTACCTGCCGTCGAGCCGCACCGACCCCCAGAGCAGCTGCACGGCCTTTGGCTACGACGGGTACGGCAACGCCAAGAAGGTCACCCCCGGCCTCACGCCGTCGGGCACTACGCCCCAGTGCGACACCCCACCCTCGGGCTCGGCCGCCTACACCTACGCCTACCAGGGCGACGACTCCGGCGCTGTCACCTGCAACGCCAAGCCCCGCCAGCTGTGCACCGCCACCGATCCCAAGGGCAACGTCACCAAGTACGGCTACGACGGGTCGACCAAGGGCAACCTCACGTCCGTCACGCCGCCGCCCTGTACCGGCTGTCCCGGCGCCACCACCATCACCGTGGACGCCCTGAGCCGGACCTCGACCGTCACCGACGGGAAGGGCCAGAAGACGACCTACACCTACGACAAGTTGGACCGGGTGACCCGGGTCACCTTCAACGGCGACACGGCGTGCGCCAGCCGCTCGACCTGTGTCGACTTCGCCTACGACGGCAACGGCAACCTGACCAGCCGAAGCTCGAGCATCGGCACCACCACCTTCACCTACGACCAGTTGAACCAGGTGATCAAGAAGGTGCTGCCCGGACCCCTCGTCAACGCCTGCTCGGGCCAGACGGGGATGACGTTCACCTACGACGCCGTGGGCAACCTCTCGACCCTCTGCGACGCCGGTGGCACCGTCACCTACCGCTACAACGGCAACAACGAGCTCACCAGCACCCAAGAGCCGGGCGGCAACTGTGCCGTCAGCCCGGTGACTGGCCCGTGCACCGTGATTGGCTACACGGACGCCAACGGCGTCTACCAGGACGGCCGGCGCATGAGCGTCACCTTCCCGCCCAGCACGGGCACGGTGATGAAGATGACCTACGACCGGGCCGGCAACCTGGGGTCCATCATCGCCACCAAGGGCACCACGACGCTGTCGAGCTTCAGCTATACCTACGCGGTGGGCACCACCGACACCGAGCTGCGCCGCAGCATGACCACGCCCTCGGGGACCACCAGCTACGGCTACGACGCCTTGAACCGCCTGTGCTACGAGTACGCCGGCTCGTCGACGGCGGCGTGCGGGTCGGTGCCCAGCGGGGCCAGCACGTGGGCCTACGACACCGCCGGCAACCGCACCACGCAGGTGGCGGGCGGGGTGACCACCTCCTATGCCTACAACGGCGCCAACCAGCTGTGCGCCACCTCGACGTCGGGGACACCTAGCTAGCTGCTCGGCGCCGACCTACAGCTACGACGCCAACGGCAACCAGACGGCGGGCCCCGGGATCTCGGCCCTGGCCTACAACCCCTTGGACCAGAACACCTCGCGGACGGTGAGCGGTGCCACAACCAGCTACTCCTAGGCCGACATCGACCAGACCGAGCGGGTGAGCGCTGCTGGCACCAACCTGGCCTCGGACATCCTCGGGCTCGGGGCCACCTCGGCCGGCACCTACTACACCAGGGACAACGCGGGCGGCCTGGTCGGCGAGCGCGTCAGCGGGGCCAACTACTACTTCCTCCTCGACGGGCTGGGCTCGGTGGTGAAGATCATCGACAGCACCGGCGCCGTGGTGCGCACCTACAGCTACGACGCCTGGGGCAAGACGACCGTCGGATCCGGCACAGTGCACAGCGACTTCCGCTACGCCGGGGGCTACTACGACGTGGCCGGTGGGCTGTACAAGTTCGGGACGAGGTACTACGACCCGAGCATCGGGCGGTGGACGCAGCAGGACCCCGTGGCAGGGACTCTAGGCGACCCGAGGACGTCGAACCGGTACATCTATGCAGGCAACGATCCCGTTAACTTTGTCGATCTTCACGGCACGTTTCCTGTGGCTGCCGTCGTTGCCGGAGTTGTCATTGCTGGGCTCGTTGCTCCGTTTGTCGTAGGGGTCGCCGCCGGAATAAAGTGTGAACGAAACAAGGATCCGCGAGCGTGCAGGCTACTGAGGCGAAACTACCCCTACCTGGACCCGAAAGTGTCAGACGATACAGGCGGTCCGTGGCCATGGAGAACTGGACCGGGATTCCCACCCGTCCGCGGACGCTAGCGCTGCGAGTGACCGGGAACTCAAATAGATGAGGGCAGAGGACAACCCGCTCACATGGGAGAGTATTCGTGTTCCACTGTACTTTATTGTGAGCTGGGCTCTCTTTGGTGGTGCCGTTGCTGCAGCAGTATCAGTATCTTCAGGCGTCCTCGCGTTGGCCATCACGCTGTTTGCCTTTACCGTGCTAATAGCTCCCTTCTGGTTCTTTGCCTCTAGGCACGCGAGAATTACGCGAAACGGGCGCGGATCCACCACTTCGGATGTGATAAATACGAAGGGGAGCGGCAGTCTGGCGTGGGCGTCGTTGAGTGCAGCAGTCGTGCTAGTGGGCCTTGGTCTTGAGGAATGGACTGTTACCATCGTCGCATACGCCGGGCTGCTGGGTTGCCTCGTTCTCTGGGACCTCAATCGATGAACCGCTTGAGTACGGTAGACGACGTGAGCTTTTCCGACGAGACTTCGAAGATCCACCGATGGCTACTGGCGAGGCCAAAATGGCTGTACCGGCCGTTGTGCGGCGTCTACGTCGTTGGACTAGCCCTCGCTTTCTATCTCGCCGTAGTCCCCGATCCGCTCTATGGAAATCGCTTGTTGTGGCTAGTAGACGTCGCGGTACTTTCCGCTTTTCTGCTGTCCCATCTCGCCTATCGAAGGCACAACCGCACAGCCGAGTGAGCAAGAGCTTCGGTCTCGAAGTGATCGTCGGGTGGGCGGGCCGGGCGCTCGCACTAGGCCGACTGCAGCAGCGCGGCGGCGTCGAGATCGCAAGGGTGCCGAGTCTCTCCACCCGGCCGGGCTGCCACTCCCGCCCGCCGTCCATCGACGTCGGCCTGCTTGATCCAGTGGCGCAACGACTCGGCGGACACGCCCAGTTCTGCCGCCGTACCAGCGATGGTGCCGCCCTCCTGGGGGACCAGGCGGACGGCTTCGGCGCGGAACTCCGGCGAGTATGGAGGTCGAAAGTTCGGCAGTGCGGACTCCCTTCTGCCGGGGGGCCTCACCCCCAAGCCTTCAGGTGTCCACGAAGCCGGGGCAACTCCAGTCAGCCCTGCCCCGCTTAGCGTTGTTTTCTGTCCAATTGCTATCGGGAGGCCGACTCGCCCCGCTCGGCCTGGTATCCGAAGGGCGGCGCGCCGTAGGCGTAACCCCCGGCGTCGGCCTTGTGGCGTCCGCCCGTGGCCAGGCGAAGGCGGACCATGGCCCGCTCGGAGTCCGACACTCCGCCGAGCACCTGGCGGATAAGTCGGCGCGAGGGGTCGGCCCGGTCGTCTCTCAGGTAGGCGTCCTCGCCGGCCTACGTCGACGCCACCGTGGTCCCGAGGCGCCAGCACTCGGCAAGGAGCTGCTCCTGGAGTACGAGATCGCGGGCCAGGCGATCGAGCCGATGGACCACCAGCCCCCGGGCCTTCCCCTCCCGCAGTAGGCCGAGGGCCTCGCCCAGGCGGGGACGGTCGGCCAACGTCCCACTCACGCCCTCGTCGGTCACCAGGGCGACGAGCTGGTGCCCCTGGTCCGGGACCACGCCCGCACTGCACCGCGTTGTACGTCGAGGCCGGCGCCGGCGCCGGCCTGGCGATCGGTCGAGACACGCACGTAGCCCACCGAGGCGCACGGCCGGCCACGGTAAGGCACGCGCCGCCGGGGAGGGCGCTGACCTGCGCTGACGCCGAGATGGTGATTTCGGAGACAGCCGGGTGCTCATTGGGGACCCGAGCCGATCTGGTCAACGATCGGCCTGAGGGCGAAAACGAACCCTGCCAGCGCCGGCGAGGCGCCGTCACGGACCAGGGCGAACAAGGCAACAGCAACGAGAAACAGGCGGGCGGCGGTGGCGAGAGGTCTCATCAGGAATCCGCTCCGGGTGTCCCCTCAACGGGGCAACAGACGACCATGCGTAAGAGGATGCACCCCGTTACGCGCGTGGCAGTTGTTACGCCGGCTCGGGCGGCCGCCGGTCGTTCGTTCCCCGCCGGTACTTCTCGCTCGCAAGACACCGGGCCCAGGGTCGCAACTCGACCCCGCCGGCGTCCAGAGTCGTCGGAGGAAGGAGATGAGCGCCGGTCGGGGAGCGACCGGGGTGGCCGCCGGCGCCGAACCTGCCGCCAGCGTCGAAGGAGCGCGGCCGCTGCCTCGCCTCACGCAGCGCCGAGCGGATCGTGGCCATCACTTCCCGCTCGCGCATGGGCTGGGCCCCCCGCTGGCTCGCGCTGGCGGCGGCCGCTGCCAGGGCCTCGACAACCGCGTGTTGGTCCAGAGCGCCGGCGGGCGGGTGACGGTCGCCGCCACCCACCTGTCCACGGACAGGAGCGAGGCGGCCGCTCAGCTCGACGCCGTCGTCGTCGCCCTCCGCGCCCGACCCGGCCCGTGGCTCCTGCTCGGCGACCTGAACCTGCGACCCGAGCGCGTCGTCCCGCTGCTGGAGCGACGCGGCTTCACCGTGGCCGACACGTCGGCGCCGACCTATTCGGCGGACCGGCCGTTCCTGCGCATCGACCACGTCGCCACCAACGGCCTCGCCCTGCGCTCGGTGCGCGTCCTCGACGCCGCGCCGGTGAGCGATCACCGCCCCCTGCTGGTGGAGGCGGTGGCGCCACCCGCTTAGGGCAGCTCGGCGCGGCCCGCGGCGAAGTCCTCCACCATCCGGCGGGCCTCCTCGTCGCGGTACTGAACCGGGGGCGACTTCATGAAGTAGGCGGACGGGCCGAGCAGCGGGCCGCCGACGCCCCGGTCGAGGGCCAGCTTGGCGCAGCGCACGGCGTCGATGATGACGCCGGCCGAGTTGGGCGAGTCCCACACCTCGAGCTTGAGCTCCACGTTGAGCGGCACGTCGCCGAAGTTGCGTCCCTCGAGGCGGATGTAGGCCCACTTGCGGTCCTCCAGCCAGGCCACGTGGTCGGAGGGGCCGATGTGGACGTCGTCGGTGGCGATCCCGTTGTCGAGCTGGGAGGTGACCGCCTGGGTCTTGGACACCTTCTTCGACTCCAGCCGCTCGCGCTCGAGCATGTTCTTGAAGTCCATGTTCCCGCCCACGTTGAGCTGGTACGTGCGGTCGAGCACCATCCCCCGGTCCTCGAAGAGGCGGGCGAGGATGCGGTGCACGATGGTGGCGCCCACCTGGCTCTTGATGTCGTCGCCGACGATGGGCACGTTGGCCTCCTCGAACCGCCGGGCCCACTCGGGGTCGCTGGCGATGAACACCGGGATGGCGTTCACGAAGGCCACGCCGGCGTCGAGGCACGCCCGCGCGTAGTGCTTCTGGGCCGCTTCCGACCCCACCGGGAGGTAGGCCACCAGCACGTGGGCGCCGGCCTCCCGCAGCGCCCGGGCGACGTCGACCGGCTCAGCCGGCGACTCCTCCACCGTGGCCCGGTAGTACTTCCCCAGGCCGTCGAGCGTGGGCCCCCGTTGCACGGTGACGCCCAACTCGCCCACGGCGGCGAAGCGGATGGTGTTGTTCTGGCCGGCGAAGACCGCCTTGCCGAGGTCGAGGCCCACCTTGGCGGCGTCGACGTCGAAGGCGGCCACGAACTCCACGGCGCCGACGTGGTAGCCGCCCAGCTCGACGTGCATGAGCCCGGGCACCGAGTCCGAGGGGTCGGCCGACCGGTAGTACTCGACGCCCTGGACGAGGGAGCTGGCGCAGTTGCCGACGCCGGCGATCGCCACACGGATCCTGTTCACTTGGCTTCCTCCTGCCGCTCCGCGGCGATGAGTTGGTCGAGCCACGAGATGTCTCGCTCAGTGGCCTCGGTCCCGTGCTCGAGCAGGGACCGGCTGTACGCGTCGAGGCGCTCCTTGCTGGCCCGGATGGCGGCGCGAGCCCGGGCCAGCCGCTCCACGAGCTGGGCGCGGCGTCGCTCGAACAGCCCGAGACGGACGTCGGCCGGCAGGTACCGGGCGAACGCCAGCCTCAGGTTGAAGGCACGGTCGTCGTCCCCGGAGGTGGTCTCCGCCACGAGCAGGTCGGCGAACAGCCGCTCTCCCCGCTCGGTGATGCCGTATACCTTCTTGCCCCGCCCGCCCCGCACGGCGGACCGGCGGGCTCTGAACGCGGCCAGCTCGCCGCCCAGCGAGCCGGTCATGGG
The DNA here is from genome assembly GCA_030773495.1 of Actinomycetota bacterium. GTDB lineage: Bacteria > Actinomycetota > Acidimicrobiia > Acidimicrobiales > JALYMX01. Next base: position 9,503 of record JALYMX010000543.1, read on the forward strand.
GATCGGGGCGCCCGGCGCATCGTTGGCCTCGACGGCCTTGATGGCCCCTGCCGCCTCGAGCTTGGCCAGCGCCGGGTACAGCGCGCCGAACGAGACGCTGGACAGCGGGCCCAAGACATCCCCGAGCCGCTTCTTCAGCTCGTACCCGTGCAGCTCCTGTTCCTTCAATAGGCCCAGCACCGCAAGCTCCAGCACGTTCGCTCCGATGTATCGAACCGATATATCGGCATGGACAGTAGGCGCGAGTGGCGAACCAACGCAAGTACCGCGGGCGCCAGCGGGGCCGGGGCGGACAGCGCCGGGCCAGCGGGTAGCCTTGCCCGGTGAGCTTCCGACCGCAGGCCGTCCGCGGCGCTCCCGGTCATTCGTCACTGCCCGGCCAGATCGACTACCGCTTGGCCCGCAACGCCGTGCTGAAGGAGTTCCGCCGCGGCCGGCTGTCCCGCCTCGACGTGTGCGATGCCCACCCGGAGCTGCTGCGGGCCGCATCGGCCTGCGGTGCCGATACCGGCGAGCCGTGCCCCATCTGCGCCGAGCCGGGGATGGTCCATGTCTCGTACGCCTTCGGGCCGCGGCTCTCTCCCGGCGGGCAGTCGTTCGCGTCGGCCGCGGAGCTGGCCCGCCTCACCCGGCGGGCCGGCGAGGTGGCGTGCTACGTCGTCGAGGTGTGCCGGCCCTGCGGGTGGAACCACCTGGCCCGTACCTACGTGGCCGGCCGGCGCCGGCCGGCCACCCAGACCTGACCCGCGGGGCGCTGCGCCGGGGGGTGCTGGCCGCCGCCGCCGTGGTCGCCGTCACCTCCAGCGGCGACGCGGTGCTGCTCGCCGTGCTGCTGGGGGCCGCCGCCGCCGACGTCGTCGTCG
>JALYMX010000544.1 GCA_030773495.1 Actinomycetota bacterium
GCGCGGGGCCGGCCACCCCGGGTCCCGCCACCAGGGTGGCGTCGGCCTCCTCGCCTCCACCGGGGACGACGACCGTCGGGGCACTCGGGGCCCCGGCGAGGAGCACCGCCATCTCCCGCGCCGAGGCCGGGCGAGCGGCGGGGTCCTTGCTCATGGCCCGCTCCACGCCGGCCGCGAAGCCGGGGTCGACACCGGGGCGCGCCTCGCGCAGCGGGGTGGGCTGGTGATGGGCGACGGCGGCCGCCACCGCCACCGGCGTCGCCCCGGGGAAGGGCTTGGTCCCCGTCAGGGCCTCGTACAGCACGACCCCCACGGAGTAGAGGTCCGAGCGGGGGGTGGCGGGATGGCCGTCGAGGCGCTCGGGCGCCAGGTAGGCGGGCGTGCCCACGAGGACGCCGGTCCCGGTGAGATCCGAGGCCACCTCGGCGCTCTTGGCGATCCCGAAGTCGGCCACCTTGGCGCGCCCGTCGGCCCCGAGCAGGATGTTCCCCGGCTTCACGTCGCGGTGCACCAGGCCGGCGGCGTGGGCGGCGGCCAGGGCGGCCAGCACGTCGCCCGCCACCCGGCGCAGCCACTGCTCGTCCAGGGGGCCGTTGCCCATGCGGTCGGCGAGGGTGTCGCCGGGGAGGCGCTCCATGACGATGAACGGCTCGCCGTCGTCCTCGCCGGTGTCGAACACGCCGACGACGTTGGCGTGCGACAGCCGGGCGGCGGCCCAGGCCTCGACCTCGAAGCGCTCACGAATCTCGGCGTTGGCCGCCATGTCGGGTCGCAGCAGCTTCACCGCCACCGGGCGGTCGAGCCGCTCGTCGTGCCCGTCGTAGACCTCCGCCATGCCGCCGCGCCCGAGCAGGTTCCCCAGCCGGTACCGGCCGGCCAGCAGGCGGGTGGTGACCGGCACCTCTGCGTCCATCGGCCCCGGTGTACCCCGCCCCCGCCCCGGCGAAGCCGGGGGCGTCACCCGGCGCGGTCGGGACCGGCTCGCTCGATCTCGACCAGCATCAGGACCCGCCGTTCCTCGTGCATGGCCCGCCGGAACTCGCCCCAGTCCTCGTGCTCGCCCGCCACCCGCCGGTACAGCGCCACCAGGCCGTCCATCGCCGCGGGAAGGGCGACGAGCTCCGCGGTCCCGTCGAGCTGGACCCACTCGCCGAAGAACCGATCGCTCAGGACGCACAGCGAGACGCGCGGGTCGCGCCGCGCGTTGCGCGCCTTGATGGCCGTCTCGCGCGTGCTCACCGCCACCCGGCCGTCGTCGTGCAGCCCGCACACCACGGGCGACAGCTGCGGGCGGCCGTCGGCCCGGGTGGTGGCCAGGACGGCACGGTGGTGGTCCTCGAGGAAGGCGCGGGCGGCGGCGAGGTCCACGGTTAGGCCGCAGCCGCGCCGACGACCGCGGCCGCCTGTGCCGTGCCGGCCGAGGGGGCGACTGCGACGAGCGGCATCCTCGCGGAGGCTACCGTGCGCGACGCTCGCGATCCCGGTCCGGGTCCGGGAGGAGTTGGTGACGATGCCAGAGGTCGAGCGCCGGCGGTCCCCGGTTCGCCAACGCCTCGGTGACGTGATGGTGGAGGACGGGCTCGTGGGCGCCGCCGGGCGGACCACGCTGGAGGAGTCGGCCCGCGTCGTGTCGTGACTTGGGGTGCCGGCTCAGCCGGCCAGCGCCTCGGAGAGCAGCACCAGCTCGTCGATGAGGGCCGCCGAGCCGTCCCGGCGGACGTAGGTCACGGCCGTCTGTTGCACGCACCACGACTCGAGCACCCGGACCCGCTCCAACCGCTCGGCGCGGTTCTCGAAGCGGTAGACGAGGGTCCCGCACACGCAGTCCTCGCCGCCGTAGATGTCGACGCGGACCTCGACGCCCTCGGTCTCCACTCCGAACACGTGCAGGCCCTGGATCACTTCGATGCCGATGCTCACGTCGCCGCCTCCTGTCCCCGACTCTTCGGCAGGGGCGAACGGGTGTTGAGCAGTTGGCCACGTGGCTGCCGGGGCGGGCCGCGCGCCACTGTTCGGGGATGGACCCGAAGCTCACCTTCTTCTGCTATCTGGCCGCGGCCGGCTGCTTCGCCCTCGCCGCCCTCGGCGGCACGCGGCGCGGGGCCGGTGGCCAGCCCGCCGTGCTGGTGCCGGCCGGGCTGCTGCTGTGGCTGCTCCCCACGCTGTGGAGGGCCGGCGAGGTCGCCTTCTGACGCCCGTCCGGTGGATCGGCTACGTGCCGGGCGGCGGCGGGCGGCGACCCCGCAGGCCGAGGTCGCTGGCCAGCCG
>JALYMX010000545.1 GCA_030773495.1 Actinomycetota bacterium
CTCGAGCGGCGGCGGGAGGACGTCGTCTGCGTAGGGCGGGGCGAGGGACGGCTGCACCCCTCCACGGTGCACTCCGTTCCTGGGAGCCCGCTGTGAGTGACCTACGAACTCGATGAGGCGACGGGCAGCTCCACGACGAATCTGCTCCCTCTCCCCGGCGCCGCGTCCACCCACGCCTGGCCGCCGTGGGCCTCGGCCACCGCGGCGACGATGGACAATCCGAGGCCGGTGCCGCCCGCCGCCCGGGCGCGGGAGGGATCGGCCCGGAAGAAGCGCTCGAACACCTTGGCCGCCACCTCGGGCTCCATCCCGGGCCCGTCGTCGGCCACCTCGACGCGGGCCCGGTCGCCCTCGACGGCCACCGTCACCCGCACCGGGGTGCCCGGCGGCGTGTGGGCCCGGGCGTTGCTGAGCAGGTTGGCCACCACCTGGCGCAGCCGCATCTCGTCGCCGTCGACCGTCGCCGGCTCGGCGACCATCTCGATGGGCCGGTCGGGCTCGACGGCGGAGGCGTCGCGCACCGCGTCGGCCACGATGGCGTCGAGGCGCACGGGGGCCTGGTCGAGGGGACGGTGTTGGTCGAGGCGGGCCAGGAGCAGCAGGTCCTCCACCAGGGCGCCCATGCGCCGAGCTTCCTGCTCCATGCGCCGCATGGCCTCGGCCAGCTCCTCGTCCCCCCGCAGGCCCCCTGCCCGCCACAGCTCGGTGTAGCCCTGGATCGAGGTGAGCGGCGTGCGCAGCTCGTGGGACGCGTCGGCGGCGAAGCGACGGACGCGCTCCTCCGACGCCTCACGGGCCCGGAAGGCCTCCTCGATCCGCTCCAGCATGGCGTTGAGGGCCATCCCCAGCCGCCCGGCCTCGGTGCCCGGCCCCGGGTGGTCCACCCGCTGCGACAGGTCGCCGGCGGCGATGGCGTCGGCCGTGCGGGCCATGTCCTCGATGGGGTGGACGCCGAGGCGAAGCATCCACCGGGAGATCAGCGCCAGCGCGGCGAGCACGGCCAGGGTGGCGAGGAGCTGGACCAGCCTGATGCGGCCCACCGTCTGCTCGAAGTCGGCCAGGCTCAGCCCCACCACGGTGACCCCCCAGCGACGGTTCTCGACGGCGACCAGCCGCCACGACCCCTCGCCGGTGGTGGCGGGGGCGGTGAAGGGGCGGGGCGACTCCTGGTGAGCGGCCAGGTGGGAGCGGATGGTGGCGGCGTCCAGGCGCGGTGGGGACTCGTCCTCGTCGGCCAGCACCGAGCTGAGCTGGACGAACAGCTGCCCGTCGGGACCGCTCACGGCGATGAAGTACTCCGACAGTGCCTCGTCCTCCCCGCCGTCGGGCTGGGACGGCGCCCGGCGGGAGCCTCCCCGCTCCCCCTGAAGGAACGGGCGGCTGACGACGTCGACGAGCTGGCGGTCGACCCGGGCCAGCAGGAACGACTCGACGGTGCGCGACAACGCCACATTGGTCACCACGAGCACGGCGGCTACGGCGACGAGCCCCACGAGGAGGCGCCGTCGCAGGGACATCACGAGGCCCGCAGCGTGTACCCCACGCCCCTCACGGTGTGGATGAGCGGTGGGCCCAGCCGGTCGATCTTCTTGCGCAGGTAGCTGATGTACGTCTCCACCACCGTGGCGTGCCCGCCGAAGTCGTACTGCCAGACGTGGTCCAGGATCTGGTTGCGCGACAGCACCCGCCCGGCGTTGACCAGCAGGAACCGCAGGAGGTTGTACTCGGTGGGGGAGAGGTCGACGACCTGCCCGCCCCGCCGCACGACGTGGGCGTCATCGTCGAGCTCGAGGTCGGCCAGCACCAGCTTGGAGCCGCCGGCGGCGCCCTGGCGACGGAGGATGACCTGGAGCCGGGCGACCACCTCCTCCAGGCTGAACGGCTTGGTGACGTAGTCGTCCCCGCCCAGCGTCAGCCCTCGGACCTTGTCGCTCACCGCGTCGCGGGCGGTGAGGAACAGCACGGGGACCTTGTGGCCGTTCGTGCGCAGCCGGCGGACCACCTCGAACCCGTCCAGGTCGGGCAGCATCACGTCCAACACCACGACGTGGGGGGAGAAGTCGTCGACCTCCCGCAGCGCCTCGCGTCCGGTGCCGGCCACCCTCACGTCGAAGCCGAAGTGCCGGAGCGCAGCGTCGAGGAGGAACCGGATGTTCTCCTCGTCGTCCACCACGAGGACGCGGCTTTTCGGTTCGTTCGTGTTCGCCATCGCGCTCCTCTCGACGGTGCATTGTCGTCGGCGGACCTGTGAAGCGGCTGTCAGTGTCCTGTGCGTCAGGCGTGCGGACGCCGCTCCCAGGCACCGGGCAGAAGGGCGAGGGCCTCGGTGGGCCCCAGCCACTCGTAGGTGAGGGCCGACCCTCGCGAGGTGATGACCAGGCGCCGCCGGTAGAGCGTGCCCTCTGCCTCGATCTCGTCGAGCACCCGGATCGCTTCCTCCGCCACCCCGGGCGTCAGCACCACGAGGACCCCGCGGACCTCGCTGGCCTCGTCGTCGAACGTCGCCGCGGGATAGCCGTTGCCGGTGTCCCAGAGGCGCCCGGGCGCGGTCGCCTCGCTCCACGAGCCGGCGTACGGGAGAAGGAGCGGCCACCGACGTTCGCCGGGCATCAGGGTGCCGTACACGAAGATGGCCGGCGTATCGCCGACGTCGTGGAAAATGGTCAAGTCACCGCAGGCGCGCCCGCGCCAGCCACTGGTCGACGGGGGCGTAGTCGTCGGTGAGGACGGGGGCTCGGCCGGCGAAAGCGACGGCGGCGGCGCCGGCGAGCACCCGCTCTTCACCTTGGCGGGCGACAACGCGGGCGCCGACGGCGGCGGCGTCGATCGGTACGTCGCTCGCCACCACCACGACGTTGCCGCCGCCGCCCTCGAGCACCGATGGGGGAGCAACCACGGCGACGTGGCCGAACACCCGGAACAGGGTGGCCACCTCGGCCCGTGCGAATCGCAGGTCGCGGTAATCGACGAGGTTGATCACGTAGACGCCGTCCGGGCGCAGCACCGCTCGCACCGCCCGGGCGAACTCGACCGTCGTGAGGTGCCACGGCACGGCCAGGCCCCCGAAGGCGTCGCCCAGCACCACGTCCTGGCTCGCCTCGGGGAGGTCACCGACCAGGAGGCGGGCGTCGCCCACGCGGACGTCGAGGTCCGGTCCCATGCGCAACCCGAGACGCTCCCGTGCCAGCTCCACCAGGGCCGGGTCGATCTCCAGCACGGTGCTCGTCGAGCCGGCTCGCACGGCGCGCAAGTAGCGGGGCATGGTGAACCCCCCGGCGCCCAGGTGCAGCACGTCGAGGGCGCCGGGCGGGGCTGCCGCGGCCATGACGTCGGCAAAGACCTTGGTGTACCGGAACTCGAGGTAGGTGGGGTCGTCGAGGTCCACGTAGCTGTGGCGCAGCGTGCCGAGGAAGAGCGAGCGGCCTCCTGGACGGTCCTCGTCCGGGACGACGCGGGCGCACTGGTACTCCGTCTCGACGTGGCAGGGGTTGCCCGCCACCGAACCGAGCGATGCCCCGACGAGGCCGACGACGGCGACGACGGCGACCCCGCGCGTACCGGCCCGCCCCACCCGGACCCAGACGATCACCCCCGCGACCATCAAGAGCCCGCCGATGACGAGGATGGAGGTCGTCGTGGGGGCGGCCTCGACCAGGACGAAGCCGGCCACGAAGGTGCCGACGATGGCCCCGGCGGTGCCCAGGGCCGAGAGCCGGCCGACCACGCGACCGGTGACGGCGAGGTCACGCAGCTGGAGCTTCACCACGGTCGGGGTCACCGCGCTGAGCACGGCCGCCGGGGCGAAGAAGCCGACGACCGAGAGCGGGACGACGCCCTCGGGGCGTCCGGCGACCGTGGCGCCGACGAGGCGGACGAGGGGGACGGTGGCCAGCGACAGCGCCCCGCCCAGCGCCAGCAGAGGCCCGAGCAGGGCCCGGGGGTGGACCACGTCGGCCAGGCGGCCGCCCACCCACGTGCCGGTGGCGATCCCGGCGAGGACGGTGCCGATCACCGCCGTGTAGGTCTCGAGGGTCACCCCGACGTAGGGGGTGAGGAGCCGGGCGGCGAGGATCTCGAGGACGAGGACGGCCGCCGAGGTGCAGAAGACGAGCGCGCCGGCCGCGGAGCGGTTCACGCCGCTGCGCCCGGACTCAGCACCCCTCGCCCGGTGAGGGCCGGTTCTTGATCGCCGTGTCGACGACCTCGATGTGCACATGCGGCCATGCCGGGTCGACGGTGCGGAGCTCGTCGATCTGGGACTCGAACGGAAGCTGCGTCGGGCGGGGGGCGAGCACGGTCACCCCGGCCTCCACCCGGTCGCCGCTGCGCACGCGGACCCCGTCGATGTGGAGGATCTTCACCTCCCAGTTGGGGCGCCGGTCGGGGGCGATGACCACGTAGTCGTCGGAGTGCTTGCAGTAGAGGACATACGTGCCGGCCCGCTTCACTCGTCCCGTCACCGGTGCGCGGACCTCGACGGCCGGATCCATCACGACGTCGGCCGCCGTCGCCGACCCCGTCCCTCGCTTCCGGGCCTCGAGGGTCACGGGCGAGGCGGCCGTGGGAAGGGCCACGAGCGGCTGGGCGCCCTCGTGGTTGGACTCGTGGAACCCGACCCGCTCGACGCGGGCGGACGGGTGGGTCAGGACGACGTCGCCGACGCGTGCGAACGGCGTCCACGCCTGCTTGGTCACCGAACGGCGCAGTCGTACCGATGTCGTGGTGGTGGTCGGCGCCGTCGTCGTCGGAGCGGGCCTCGTGGTCGTGGTCGGCGCCGTGGTGCTCGTCGAGGTCGGCGTCGGCGCCGTGGTGGTCGGTGCCGTCGTGACCGGCGCCGTCGCGCCGTCCCTTTCGTTCGACGCCGCGCTGGTACACGCCGAGACGAGGGTGACGGCGACCACGAGCCACTGCACCGTCGACCGCCCACCGTGCGCCACCTCGTCCAGGCTACGGGTTCGTGCGGAACCGGCGCCGGCCCGCCGCGGTGGCCGAGGTCAGTCGGGAGGCAGGAGCGTGACCGGGGGCGGCGGAGGGGCAGAACCTCTCCGGCGCAGCAGGCTCCGCAGTGAGCCGAGCGCTGCCGGTCC
>JALYMX010000546.1 GCA_030773495.1 Actinomycetota bacterium
GGGCGGGCGGCCCGGCCGCCGGCCGCCGCTCCGGCGCCTCGCGCCGACGTGTTCTTCACGGCGGCGTCCGCCCCCGGGGGCGAAGCGGCGGGCGACGATCCGCTGGCCGAGTTGGTGGACGAGCACACCGCCGAGACCCCGGATCTCGCCGCCCTCGCGGCGGGCGCGAGCGGGCCCCTTCCCGCCCCGCCGGCCGCCGAGATGCCTACCGCGCCCGACCCGGCCGAGGTCGAGCAGCTGGTCCGAGGGAACGGCGGGGTGGTGGATCTCGGCACCGTGGCCGTGCCCGTCGAGGTGGCAGAGGTGGCCACCTCGTGCCCGACCTTGCGCGTGGCCGGCGCGACCATCGACTGCCAGGGGCTGGCTGCGCCAGAGGCGGCCGCGCCGGCCGCTCCGGACGTCAGCGGCGGGGTGGCGGACGCCACGGAGGTGACGGGGGTGGTCCGCAGCGCCGTGGCCGAGGCGGGGAACACGAGAGCCCCTGCCGGCTAAGGCAGGGGCTCTTCGATAGCGCTCTCAGCAGAGGCTGGACAGCGAGATCAGAGGGGGCGGACGCTGGCCGCCTGCAGGCCCTTGGGGCCCTCCTGCACCTCGAACTCGACCTGCTGGCCTTCCTCCAGCGAGCGGTAGCCGCTCGACTGGATGGCGCTGAAATGCACGAACACGTCGGCGCCCTCAGACTGAGAGATGAAGCCGTAGCCCTTCTCTGCGTTGAACCACTTGACCGTACCGGTCGCCACGATGGCGATCCTCCTTATTGTTCGACTGCTCACGGGAGAATGCCATCCGTGCGACTGCGTCGTGCGATCCAGCAAGTCTCCGGCGCGTGACAGTAGCAGCCCTCCGCTGTCACGTCACCGGTGGATCATCGTCCCGGACGGGCCGTCCTTCACGACCCAACCGAGGGCGCTGAGGCGGTCACGGAGGGCGTCGGCGGTGGCGTAGTCGCGCGCCGCCCGGGCGGCGTCGCGGGCCTCCACCAGTCGGGTCGCCTCGTCGTCGAGCTCGGCCGCCCCGGTGCTGGCCTGCAGCCCGAGGGCGCCGGCCAGCTGCTCGACGGCCGCGACGATGGGGGCGGCACCGAGGAGGTCACCGGCGTCGAGCGCCACGTTGGCCGTGCCGACCAGCTCGAACAGCAGCGCCGTGGCCGCCGGCGTGGCCAGGTCGTCGTCCATGGCCCGGCCGAAGCGCGCCAGCGCTTCGGGGTCGGGCGGCGCGACGGGGCGGTCGGGGCCGAGGGCGCTCCACTTGCGGGCCAGCTCGTCGAGCCGGCCGAGGGTGCGCTCGGCCCGCTGCACGCTCTCCGGGGTCACCTCAAGCGGGCTGCGGTAGTGGGACTGCACGACGAGGAGGCGGTAGGCGCGGGCGTCGGTGTGGGCCAGCATGTCGGGGAGCGACGTGAAGTTGCCGAGGGACTTCGACATCTTCTCCCCCGCCGTCTCCACGAAGGCGTGGTGCATCCAGTGGCGGGCGAACGAGCGCCCCATGGCCACGGCCTGGGCCCGTTCGTTCTCGTGGTGCGGGAAGCGCAGGTCGAGCCCGCCGGCGTGCAGGTCGAAGCCCTCGCCGAGCAGGCGCAACGACATGACCACGCACTCGGTGTGCCACCCCGGGCGCCCCGCGCCCCACGGCGAGGGCCACGAGGGCTCGCCCGGCTTGGCCTTCTTCCAGAGGGCGAAGTCGTGCGGCGAGCGCTTCTCGTCGGCCACCTCCACCCGCTCGCCGGCCCGCAGGGAGTCGAGGGACTGACCGGCCAGGAGCCCGTAGCCGTCGAGCGCGTCCACCGCGAAGTACACGCCGTCGCTCGTCTCGTAGGCCGAGCCCCCCCCGACCAGGTCGGCCACCAGCTGCACCATGGCCTCGACGTACTCGGTGGCGCGGGGTGTCTCGTGCGGGCGCAGCGCGCCGAGGGCGTCGGCGGCGTCGAACCAGGCGTGTTCGAACTGGCGGGCGACCTCCTCGGCCGGGCGTCCCTCGCGCGCCGCCCGCTCGATGATCTTGTCGTCGATGTCGGTGACGTTCGACACGTGGCGCACTTCGAGCCCCCGCCATTCGAGGTACCGCCGGAGCACGTCGTAGACGAGCATGGAGCGCCCATGGCCGATGTGGGGCAGGTCGTACACCGTGGGCCCGCACACGTAGAGCGAGACCTTCCCCGGCTCGCGGAGGGCGAGCTCGCGCACTCGGCCCGTTGCGGTGTCGTACAGCTGCAGCACCCAGGTACGGTAACCCCACCATGGGTGTGAACGTCCCCGAGAAACCGTCGCTGGAGGGCCTCGAGCAACGCTGGTCGCAGGCGTGGGAGGACGCGGGCACCTACCGCTTCGAGCGGCCGGGCTCGCGGGCCGAGGTGTTCTCGATCGACACTCCCCCGCCCACCGTGAGCGGGTCCCTGCACGTGGGCCACGTGTTCTCCTACACCCACACCGACACCGTGGCCCGCTTCTGGCGGATGCGCGGGCGGCGGGTCTTCTACCCGATGGGATGGGACGACAACGGCCTGCCCACCGAACGCCGGGTGCAGAACTACTTCGGCGTGCGCTGCGACCCGTCGCTTCCCTACGACCCCGACCTGGTCCCTCCCGGCGCCGCCGCCAACTCCCAGGTCCCGGTGTCCCGCCCCAACTTCGTCGAGCTGTGCCGCCGACTCACCACCGAGGACGAGCAGGCCTTCGAGCAGCTGTTCCGGCGCCTCGGCCTGTCGGTCGACTGGAGCACGACGTACACCACCATCGGCGGCGCCGCTCAGAGGGCGTCACAGCTCGCCTTCCTGCGCCTGTACCGCCGGGGCCTGGCCTACCAGCGGGTGGCGCCCACCCTCTGGGACGTCGACTTCCAGACCGCGGTGGCCCAGGCCGAGTTGGAGGACCGCGAGATCTCCGGCGCCTACCACCGCATCCGCTTCGACGACATCGAGATCGAGACCACCCGCCCCGAGCTGATCCCCGCCTGCGTGGCGCTGGTCGCCCATCCCGACGACCAGCGGTTCGTTGACCGCTTCGGCACCGCGGTGCGCACGCCGCTGTTCGGCGTGGAGGTGCCCGTCCTCGCCCACCCGCTGGCCGACCCCGAGAAGGGCTCTGGCATCGCCATGATCTGCACGTTCGGCGACGTGACCGACGTCACCTGGTGGCGCGAGCTCGACCTCCCCGTGCGCAGCATGGTCGGCCGCGACGGTCGCGTGGTGGCCGACCCGCCTCCGGGTGTTCCCGGCGACGGACCGTGGCAGGAGCTGGCGGGCGCCACGCTCAAGCAGGCCCGGGGCCGCATCGTGGAGCAGCTGCGGGCCGGCGGGGCCCTGGTGGGCGAGCCGCGCCCCATCACCCACCCGGTCAAGTTCTTCGAGAAGGGCGACCGGCCGCTCGAGATCGTGACGAGCCGCCAGTGGTTCATCGACGTGCTGGCCCACAAGGAGCGCCTGCTGGGCCTGGGGCGCGAGTTGCGTTGGCACCCGCCGTTCATGCGGGCCCGCTACGAGAACTGGGTGGAGGGGCTGAGCTCGGACTGGCTGGTGAGCCGGCAGCGCTTCTTCGGCGTCCCGTTCCCCCTCTGGTACCCCGTCGGCGACGACGGCGAGGTGGACTTCGACCACCCCCTCGTCCCCGCCGAAGGCCGCCTCCCCGTCGACCCCTCCACCGACGTCCCCGACGGGTTCACCGAGGACCAGCGCGACCGGCCCGGCGGGTTCACCGCCGACCCCGATGTCATGGACACCTGGGCCACGTCGTCGCTCACGCCGCAGATCGCCGGGGGCTGGGAGGCCGACCCCGAGCTGTTCGCCCAGGTGTTCCCGTTCGACCTGCGGCCCCAGGGCCACGACATCATCCGCACCTGGTTGTTCTCCACCGTCGTCCGATCGCTGCACGAGCACGGGACGCTGCCGTGGACCGACGCCGCCATCTCCGGGTGGATCCTCGACCCCGACCGCAAGAAGATGTCGAAGTCGAAGGGCAACGTGGTCACGCCCATCGGGCTGCTCGAGAAGTACGGCTCCGACGCCGTCCGCTACTGGGCGGCCAACGGGCGCCCGGGCACCGACACCGCCTTCGACGAGAACCAGATGCGCAACGGGCGACGGCTCGCCATCAAGATCCTGAACGCCTCGAAGTTCGTCCTGTCGCTGCCCTCGGGGACGGGCCAGCCCTCGGCCCCGGTCGACCTGGCCATGCTGGCCGGCCTCGACGACCTGGTTGCCCAGGCCACCGCCGCCTTCGAGTCCTACGACTACGCCCGGGCCCTCGAGCGCACGGAGGCCTTCTTCTGGTCGTTCTGTGACGACTACCTGGAGCTGGTGAAGAACCGCGCCTACCGGGGCGGCGACGACGGCGGCTCGGCCACCGCCGCCCTCGCCGCCGCCCTGTCCGCACTGCTGCGCCTGTTCGCCCCCTTCCTGCCCTTCGTCACCGAGGAGGTGTGGTCGTGGTGGCAGGAGGGGTCCGTGCACCGGACCCGCTGGCCCGAGGCGGGCGAGGCGGCGGGCGGCGGCGACCCCGTCGTCCTCGAGGTGGCGGCGGACGTGCTGCGGGCGGTGCGCAAGGCCAAGAGCGAGGCCAAGCTGTCCCAGCGGGCGGCCGTCGACGTGGTCGTGGTGCGCGACGACGCCGGCCGCCTGGCCGCCCTCGAGGCGGCGGCCGGCGACCTGCGCGAGGCGGGATCGATCGCCGAGCTGCGGGTCGAGGAGGCCGACCGCTTCTCCGTCGACGTGACGCTGGCCCCGTCCGGCTGACCAGCCCGTGTCCGCCGCCTCGTTCTCGGCACGGTCTGGCCCGGACAGCGGGCCGAAAGGTGCGCAGAACCGCCGGGGGGGCCGTGGGCGTCCGGGCGGGCTCGTCCTGGCCGGCGGCATGGGCAGCCGCCTGGGCCGCCCCAAGGCCACCGTGGTGGTGCGGGGGCGCACGCTGGCCGAGCGGGCGGTGGACCTGGTGTCCGCCCGGTGCGACCCGGTGGTCGTGGTGTCGCGCGCCGACGTGCCGCTCCCCTCGCTCGGCGTCCCCGTGGTGCTCGACCGGCCCGGCGTGCGGGGCCCGATGAACGCGCTGGCCACCGGTCTCGACCACCTCGAGGTCGACGACGTCCTCGTCCTCGCCTGCGACCTCCCCTTCGCCGGCCCCCTGCTCGACGCGCTCACCAGCGCCCCGCCCGGGCGGGCGGTGGCCGGCGTGGACGGCACCCGGCCCCAGCCGCTGTGCGCCCGCTACCCCCGCCAGCCCACGCTCGACGCCTGCCGGCGGCTGCTGGCCCGCGGGGTGCGCCGCATGACGGCGCTGCTCGACGAGCTCGGCGCCGAGACGGTCTCCGCCGGCGGCAACGAGCTGTTCAACGTGAACACCGAGGACGACCTGGCCGTCGCCCGCCTCCGCCCGCCGCCCGGGTGACGCTACGGCCGGCCGCCGTCGGCGCCCTCGTCGAGGAGCAGGCCCATGACCACGGCGTCCCACCGCTCGCCGTTGCGGCGCGGGTAGTGACGGCGGAGCAGCCCTTCCTGCACGAAGCCGAACTTCTCGTACAGGGCGCGTGCCGCGTCGTTGTGGGGCCACATCTGCAGCGCCACCTTGTGGGCGCCGGCCTCCCGCGCCCAGCCCAGGCCGGCGCCGAGCAGCGCGCTCCCCACCCCCCGGCCCCGCCAGGCGGCGGCCACCAGCATCCCCAGCTCGGCCACCCCGTAGCTGCGGAGGCCGAGCCCGAGCTGGCCCACGACCTCCCCGCCGGCGGTGGCGACGAACAGGGCCTCCGAGTTGCGCTCCAGGGCGGCCGCGTACTGGGCGCGCCGCTCGGCCCGGTCGACGGGCGGCTCCGTGCCGATCCAGCGCCCCTCCTCGGCCACGGCGACGACCAGCTCGACCATGGCGTCGAGGTCGGCCTCGGTGGCCGGGCGGACCTCGAACGAGGGCTCGGTGGCGACCATCCTCACCCCTTCAGCGTGCTCCGCCGGCCATCGCCGTGCTGAGCGTCCTCGACCAGTCGCCGGTGCCCGCCGGGTCCACGCCGGCCGAGGCACTCGCC
>JALYMX010000547.1 GCA_030773495.1 Actinomycetota bacterium
CCCCCAGACGGCGGGCGCCACCGCGGTGGGCGAGGCGCCGCCGGCGCGCCGCGCCGGCGACGACGTGGTACGCCACGTTCGACGCCGGCAGGGCCAGGATGCTCAGGCGGCCGCGGTTGGCGGCGCCATCGCCGCCACCCACCTGGCGTTGGCGACGAGCGGGGCCGAAGGCAACGGCGCCGCCCACCTCGCCACCCGGGGGTCGATGCTGGCCGCCGCGCTGCTGACGACCGCGCTGTGTGCCACGGCGGCCCGCCGGGCCGGCGCCGGCGCCCGCCGAGGGTGGATGCTCGGCGGCGGGCCCCGCCTGGTCGACGGCCTGGCCTCCACCGACCCCGACCACCCGCTCGTGCCCGCCGGGCTCACCACCCTGGCCACCGTTCCGGTGAGGACCCCCGACGGCAACGTGTTCGCCACCTTGTGCGCCGCCGACGCCGGCGAGGGGCGCGTCCGCCAGACCACGGTCGTGCTGCTCGAGCTGTTCGCCGCCCTGGTGGTCGAGCACGTCCGTGCCGTCGACCAGCCCCAGCCCGTCCTGGCGTAGCGGCCAGCGCGGCCCGCCGGCGCCTCGTCAGTCGACGGCCAGCCCGAGGGCGGCGGCCAGCGGGCGGAGGCGCGCGCCGGCCCGCCCACGCGAGCGCAGCGCGTCGTGGACGACCTCCTGGGCCCGTTCCCACGGCCCGGTCACCCCGAGGTCCTCGGCCAGGCGCAGCATGGCGATGGCGGCGCTCACCGCGCCGGACACCTCCTCGGGCGTGGTGGCGTGCACGGCGTGCTGGGTCGCCCCGAGGAGCAGGTGGCCGACCAGCGCCTGCGTGCGCGGAGAGCGCAGCTCGAACCCCTGGGCCCGGGCGTCGCGGGCGATCTCCACCGCCCGGCGGTAGTCGGTCGGGTCGACCGAGCCCTGCTGGGCCAGCACCTCGGCGTCCAGGCGGCCGGCCAGGACGATCTCGATCGGGGTGCGCAGTTCCGGTGGGAAGGGGTAGCGGGCGTTGGCCAGCACGCGGAGGGTCTCGCGGTGGTCGTCGAAGAGCCGCTCGTAGGCGGCGGTGAAGCGCTCGGCCAGGGAATGGGCCGCCTTCTCCACCACGTGCTCGGCGGCCTCGGGCACGACCGATCCGAGGTCGAACTCCCCCGGCCCGAAGCCCTCGGTCACCAGGCGCAGCAGCGTGGTCACCGGCGCACCGTGTCGGAACGAGCCGCGCAGGAAGGCCAGCGCCGCGGTGTCCGCCTCGGGATCGACCTGCCGGGTGGCGCCGAGCACCTCGAGGCCGCCGAGGTGGAGCGCGGCGTAGACGTGGCCGGTGCGGCCACCGGTGCGGGCATGGGTGAGGGCGACCTTTCCCGAGCACAGCGCCACAGCGCCGCGATCGGCCCGCTGGTGGTCGAGCAGCTCCACCTCGAACGGGCCCATCCGCCGGCCCGGGGGCCGCTCCTCGAGGAGCTCGACGAGGGCGACGTTGGCCACCGCCCGCTCCACGTCCACCCGGGCCGGCAGCACGTGGCGGTGCCAGACATCGCGCCCGCTGCCCTCCTCGGCCACGTTGCTCTCGGCCTTGTCGAGCACGTCCAGGAACGGCTCCTCGCCGGGGTCCTCGCCGAGCTCCGCGAGCAGGTCCATGACGCGGGCCGCGTAGCGGAGCACCTGCACGGTCTCGAGGCCGGCCAGATCGTGGAAGAACCACCCGCACGAGGTGTACATGGCCATCGCGTTGCGCTGGGCCTCGAGCAGCGTGAACGCCTCGACGCGGTCGCCCGTGACGTATGCGGCGGCGAAGTCGTCTCGGGGGACGACGCCGAGCACCACGGCGAGGTAGGCGTCGCGTGCTGCCCACGGGTCGCCCAGCACGGCCCGACCCCGGCGCTCGAACACCTCGGCCAGTCGGTCCCGCAGGCCGTCGAGGGCCTCGCGCAGCGGGGCCCGCCAGCGCTGTTGCCACCCGGGCTGGCCGCCGGTGGAGCACCCGCAGTCCTCCCGCCACCGGCCCACGCCGTGGGCGCAGGACCACGAGCTCACCCGCACCTGCACCTCGTGCCTCGGCGCCACCGACCTCAGGTACCGGGCCAGGTTGGTGACCTCGACGCCGCGGCGCGGCGCCTCGACGGCCAGCGCGTGGGCCAGGAAGCGCTCTCCCCACCGGTGGTGGTGCCCGAACGTCTCGCCGTCGGCGGCGACGGTGACCAACCCGTCGCGCCGGTGGACGACGCGGTCGAGGAAGGCGCTGCTCGAAAGGGCGGTCAGCTCGAAGGCCACGGCATGGGAGAGGGCCCCGTCATAGAAGACGATGTCGACGCCGCGACCGGAGCCGTCCGGGTGCAGCCACCGGTACGGGCGCCCGGTGTCGACGCCGCCTCCCGCCACCGTCACCCACGCATCGTCGCCGGCGCCCAGTGGGCGCACCCGGTGAGCCTGGCCGGGGGCCAGCACGGTGAAGCGGACGCCCTCCTCGGCGAGCACGGCGAGGACGACGTCGTCGACCGCGGTCTCGGGCAGCCACATCCCCTCGGCCCGGCGCCCGAACCGGTGCTCGAAGTCGACGAGGCCCCACCGCACCTGCGTGCGCACGTCCCGCTCGGTGGCCAGGGGCAGGACGATGTGGCCGAAGGCCTGGGCCATCGCCCCGTGGCCGGCGGCGTCAGCGGCGAGGATGCTTCGGTAGCACTCGGGATCGTGCACCTCCAGCCACGACATCAGGGTGGGCCCGGCGTCGAAGGAGACGTTCGCGTAGTTGTTGACGATGTCGACCACGCGGCCGGCGTCGTCGACCACGCGCGCCGCGGCGTTGGGCCGGTACGACTCGACGTCGATGCGGGCGTTCCAGTCGTGGAACGGGGCGGCCGACCGCTCGCGAGGCACCTCCTCGGTCCAGGGGTTCTCCCGGGGTGGCTGGTAGAAGTGGGCGTGAACCACCAGCGAGGGAGGCATCGCCCCCGACGGTACCGGCCGCCCGCGTCGGTTGGCGACACAGCGACGCCCGCCCCCTCGGATCACCCAGCGGCGTTTCGACCGGCCGCGGGTGAGGGCGGATCGCCACGCAGGCGGCGGATGGCGCTGGCGGGGTCAGCAGGGTCAGTGTCTGGAAGAGACGAGGACGGTGTCTTCGCGCCCCCGGCGACCAGCGTGCTCACGAGCAGACACGTCGACATCGGCGGGTTGACGCTCCACTCCCGCGTTTCGTCGTGGGGCGATGCCCGTAGGAACGTCGTTCTCGTGCATGGCCTCGTCTCGAGCCGCTACTTCGTTCGCACTGCTCGACGCTTGACTCCGGGCATCCGCGTTGTGGCACCTGACCTGCCCAGGTTCGGCCACAGCCCGAAGTCGACCCAGGCACTGGATGTTGCCGGCCTCACCAACGCGTTGGCCGCGTTCATGGTCGGCGAAGGGCTGGTTGACGCAATGATCGTGGGCCACTCTGTCGGCGCTCAGGTCGTCGTCGACCTGGCCGGGCGCCATCCGCATCTGGTCGAGCGAGCGGTCCTCGCTGCACCCACCTTCGACCCTGCGGCACGGACCATCCGCCAGCAGTACGCCCGCTGGCTGAGGAACGTCGTCCGAGAGCCCGTCTCGCTCAACGCGCTGTTGGCGAGAGAAGCCGTCGAGCTCGGCCCCGTCAGACCGGTACGAGTGCTGCGCAGCGCCCTGCGTGATCGGATCGAGGACAAGCTCCGCAGAGTCAAGGTCCCGACGTCGGTCGTACGAGGCGAGCTCGACGCCCTCGTGCCACAGGCGTGGTGCGAACACGTAGCGGCCCTGCTCCCGGCCGGCCGACTGGCCGTGATCCCAGGCGCCCCCCACACCGTTACCTACAGTGCGCCCCGCCAGTTCGCGGCGCTGCTGCGAGAATTCTGGGCAGAGGGCGGCCATTGAGCGCCGGGGTCGGCGTCGCTCCGGTCCCGCTCTCGCCGTCCGCGTGGTGCCCACCACCACTCCTCGGAGGTAGAGCAACGGCCGGCGCTGGTGGGGTGTACGCAGCCGGAACCGGGCGAGCGGGACGGTGCAGCGTGAGCACCACGATCCACACGTGGAAGCAGGCGGCCGGGAGGATCTCGGCCAACGGCGCCACCGCGTTGCGGGAGAGGAAGGCGCCGACGGCGCACGCGCCGGCTTCGGCCCAGAACAGGCGGCGGGTGAGCCGGCACCACCCGCCGCGTGGCTGGGCAACGGCGAAGCGCCACATGAGCACGGGCAACGACGCGCCCAGGACGAGGGCCGCCACGGTGTGGACTCGCTGGGCCGCCACCCCACCGTTGATCGGGACGACAGCGGCGACCAGCTGGCCGGCGAGCCCCATCAACATGGAGACCGAGAATCCGCCGCTGACCGGGTACGTGCGCCGTACGTGGCCGTGGAACGCCACGAGGAGGAGCGCGGCGACTGCGAGCCCCACGCTGAACAGGACCGACGAGGCGGCGTCGGCAGCCAGCCAGCTGAGCGGGCGCTCGCCGAGAAGCGGGAACCCGCTGAGGAGCGAAGCGGCCCCGAGCGCCGACCACAGCGTGGCGACGGCGGCGAGGCCCGAGCAGCGATGGAGTGCCGGCGTCATCGCCCCTTCTACGGACCGCGTGGGGGACCGGTATGGGCGGCGCCGCCGCCGGCGCGGGGCGCGCACATGCGCGAGGATTGAAGGTGGTGCGCCGAGCGCCGACGTGCGGACGACGACGTGTCGACCGGTTGGACCTCGCGAGTTGGCACGGCCTCGAGCAGCGCCGAGGGGTGCCGACCCGTGGGTGATGAGTTGTTCACGATCGGAGTGGAGGAGGAGTTCCTCCTCGTCGATCCCCGCTCTCGAGGCCTTCGCCGCGACGCGGAGAAGGTCCTCGCCGGCGCCCGAGCGAAGGGCCTGGAGGACGTCGAGCCCGAGTTCCGTCTCGCACAGCTGGAGACGGCAACGGGGATCTGCGCGTCCCTCCACGAGGTCCGTTCCGAGCTTGTGCGTCTCCGGCGCCAGGTCGTTCGGGCCGCCGAGGGGTCGGGCTGCCACGTCGGCGCGTGCGGGACGCACCCGTTCTCGCACTGGGACGAGGCCGGGCTGACCCCGAAGGAGGCCTACCTCGGGCTCGAGGACGAGTACCAGCAGCTGGCGCGCGAGAAGGTCGTCTGTGGCTGCCACGTCCACATCGGCCTGCGCGACGCCGAAGCCGTTGTCCAGGTGCTCGACCGGGTCCGCCCCTGGCTCGCGCCCGTCGTGGCACTGTCGGCGAACTCGCCCTTCTGGGTCGGCCGAGACACCGGCTACGCCAGCTTTCGCACCGTGATCCAGCACCGGGCGCCACTGGGCGGCATGCCGGAGGTCCTCGGCTCACGGGCGGCGTACGACCGGTTCGTCGACACCCTGCGGGTGACCGGAACCATCGACGATCCTGCCCGCATCTCCTGGGACGTGCGACCTTCGTCTCGCTACCGCACCATCGAGTTCCGGGTGGCGGACGTCTGCCTCACGGTGGACGAGGCGGTGATGGTCGCCGGCCTCGCCCGTGCGCTCGCCGCCACTGCTCATGCGGAGTGGCGACGCGACGAGCGTGTCCTGCGTCCGCGGCCCGAGCTGTTCCGAGTGGCGTCGTGGCGGGCAGCCCGCTACGGATTGGAAGGTGAGCTGCTGGACGTGGTCGGCGAGCGCCTGCTCCCCGCCCCGGCCATGCTGGATCGCCTGTTGGAACACCTTCGTCCGGGTCTCGAGGAGCATGGAGACTGGGATCACGTCGCCTCGCTGGTCCACCAGGTCAGGGCCACCGGGACCGGCGCCGCTCGCCAGCGAGCGGCCTTTCGCCGCTCCGGACGTCTCGAGGACGTGATGAGCTTCGTCGTCGAAGAGACGGCCAAGGTGTGAGCGCGCTCGCTCTGCTCGGCTCGATGTTCGAGGAGCGCGGCCGCCCCAGCGAGGGCGGCGGGTTGCGAGGAACCCGGTCGGGTAGGAAGGGAGGATGACGGTCGCGCTCCGCTTGCCACCGAACCTCGAGAGCGCCGACGCGGCGCGACGCTTGGTCGAGGGTGAGTTGCGACCGGCAGGGGTCGATGAGGAGACGCTGTTCCGCGTGCAGCTCCTGGCGACCGAGCTCGTGACCAACGCCGTCCGCCACGCTGGCAGCCCCGTCGAGCTGAGTGTCGCTTGCCGGGACGACCGCATCCGCGTCGAGGCGCGCGACGCCAGCCCCAAGGTACCGAGGCCGTCTTGCGTCGACGCTCCCACGCGCCATCGCGGTCTCCTGCTCGTCGAGGACCTCTCCGACGAGTGGGGTGTCGACGTGCAGGACGGCGATGGCAAGGTGGTGTGGTTCGAGTTGTGTGACGCCTGACCGGGTCATCCTCACGCCATGGTCGACGTGAAGCGCTGACGCAGGCGTGGGCCGTCGCCCTGTCGCAAGGCGACGACGTCTTCGCCGACCGGTTCGGAGTGCCTGTCGAGGCCAACTGGGCCCGGTTTCCGGAGGTGATCCTCCACCTTCCTGAGGCGGCGGCCAGCAGTACACCCCCCGAGTGGGGAACTCACCTCGTCTTCGACGACGACGGCGCCCTTGTCGGCATCGGCGGCTGGAAGGGCGAGCCCGCCGACGGGGTGGCGGAGTTGGGCTACGCCGTCTCACCTGCTCGGCAAGGCCGTGGGATCGCCACCGCGGTGGTGCGCGAGCTCCTCGCTCGTGGCCGTTCCGCAGGTCTGCGGGT
>JALYMX010000548.1 GCA_030773495.1 Actinomycetota bacterium
CCGCCGTCGGCGCCGGCCAGCCAGTAGGCGGGCCCGGGCCGCCGCGGCGGTTCCTCGTCGGCCGCCGCCGGGTGGGCGATGCCGGCCAGGGTGGCGACGAGTGCGGTGGCGACGAGTGCGGTGGCGAGGAAGGCGGCGAGGGCGCGTGGTGGGGCAGGCATCCGTACGGGTGGCGTACTGAAGCGCTGCACCCCCCGGTGCCAGACCCAGCCGCCGTTGTGAGTCGGCGGAAGTATGACAGCAGGAGAAGGCGGTTCCTACCCGTTCGTGCCGGAAAGTTCCGAAGCGCTCAGGCGGCGCCGTGGCGGGCCCGGATGAGGTTCACGGCGGCACCGGCGCGGAACCACGCGATGTGCTCCGGCGAGAGAGTGTGGGTGGCCTCGAACCCGACGGTGGTCCCGTCGGGGCGGGTGATGCGACAGCGGACGGGCACGTCGGGCGCCAGCTCGGCCAGGCCCAGGACCGAGATCCGGTCCTGCTCGCCGATCAAGTCGTAGGTGGCCGGGTCGGCGAAGGTGAGGGGGAGCACCCCCTGCTTCTTGAGGTTGGCCTCGTGGATCCGGGCGAAGGAGCGCACGATGATGGCCCGGCACCCGAGGAACCGCGGCTCCATGGCGGCGTGCTCCCGCGACGAGCCCTCGCCGTAGTTCTCGTCACCCACCGCCACCCACGCCACGCCGGCCTCCTTGCAGTGGCGGGCGGCCTCGGGGTAGGGCTCGGTCTCGCCGTGGACCGGGCAGCGGCCGGCGCCCGTGTCGCCCGTGAAGGCGTTGACCGCCCCGAGGAACAGGTTGCGGCTGATGTTCTCGAGGTGGCCGCGGTAGCGCAGCCACGGGCCGGCGGCGGAGATGTGGTCGGTGGTGCACTTCCCCCGGGCCTTGAGCAGCACGGGCAGGTCGACGAGGTCACGCCCGTCCCAGGGCGGGAACGGGTCCAGCAGCTGGAGGCGCTCGCTGTCGGGGCGGACCACGACGGTCACGGCCGACCCGTCCTCGGGCGGTGGGACGAACCCCTGGTCGCCCGGCTCGAAGCCCTTCCCCGGCAGCTCGTCGCCCGTGGGGGGTTCGAGGCGCACCCCGTCGATGGCGTCGGTGAGGGGGTTGAAGTCCAGCGTGCCGGCCAGGGCGTAGGCCATCACCGTCTCGGGCGAGGTGACGAAGGCGAGGGTGGACGACATCCCGTCGTTGCGCTTCGGGAAGTTCCGGTTGTACGAGTTGACGATGACGTTCGGCTCGCCCTCGACCACGTCGTCGCGCTTCCACTGCCCGATGCACGGCCCGCAGGCGTTGGCCAGGACGGTGCCGCCCACCGCCTCGAGGTCCTGGAGCAGGCCGTCGCGCTCGATGGTGGCCCGCACCCGCTCCGATCCCGGGGTCACGAGGAGCGACGTCTTGACGCGGAGGCCCTTGGCCGTGGCCTGGCGGGCCACGTGGGCGGCGCGAGTGATGTCCTCGTACGAGGAGTTCGTGCACGAGCCGATGAGCGAGGCGCTGATCTCGAGGGGGTAGCCGGCCTCGCGGGCGTTGGCGCCGATGCGCGACACGGGGTGGGCCAGGTCGGGGGTGTGGGGGCCGTTCAGGTGCGGCTCGAGGGCGTCGAGGTCGATCTCGACGACCCGGTCGAAGAACCGCTCCGGGTCGTCGGCCACCTCCGGGTCGGCTCGCAGGTGCTCTAGCACCGTCGCCGCCCGCTGGGCGATCTCCGCCCGCCCCGTGGCCGCCAGGTAAGCGGCACCGCGATCGTCGTAGGGGAACAGCGAGGTGGTGGCGCCCACCTCGGCGCCCATGTTGCACACGGTCGATCGGCCAGTGGCGCTGATGGAGGTGACGCCCGGCCCGAAGTACTCGACGATGGCACCCGTGCCGCCCCGGACGGTGAGGATGTCGGCCACCTTGAGGATGACGTCCTTGGGCGAGGTCCAGCCGTTGAGCGAGCCGGTGAGGCGAACCCCGATGACGTTGGGCCAGCGCAGGCCGAACCCCATGCCCACCATCACGTCCACGGCATCGGCGCCACCGACGCCGATGGCGACCATGGCCAGGCCGCCAGCGTTGGGCGTGTGCGAGTCGGTGCCGATCATCATGCCGCCCGGGAAGGCGTACTGCTCGAGCACGACCTGGTGGATGATCCCCGAGCCCGGCTGCCAGAACCCGATCCCGTACTTGGCCGACGCCGTGCGCAGGAAG
The DNA here is from genome assembly GCA_030773495.1 of Actinomycetota bacterium. Lineage (GTDB taxonomy): Bacteria > Actinomycetota > Acidimicrobiia > Acidimicrobiales > JALYMX01. The sequence goes on from JALYMX010000548.1 coordinate 2,187, forward strand.
TCGTAGACCTCCCGGTTCACCTCAATGGCAGTGTGCAGGTCGGTGGGCCCGTCGACGTGGGCCTGGATGAGGTGGTCGCAGTGCACCGTCGTCGGCACGGCGACGTGCGGCAGGCCGGCGGTGGAGAACTGCAGCAACGCCATCTGGGCGGTGGCGTCCTGCATGGCCACGCGGTCGGGGCACAGCTCGGTGTAGGAGCGCCCCCGCTCGAGGGGGAGGGCGTCGGGGGCGGCCAGGTGGGCGCAGAGGATCTTCTCGGCCAAGGTGAGGGGGCGGCCGATGCGCCGGCGGGCGGCGTCCACGCGCGCCGGCAGGCGGGCGTAGAGCTCTTCGACCAGCTCGACGGGAGTGGTGACGGTGACGGGCATGGGGCCTATGCGCTGGCCCCGACGCGGCCGGCGTTGTGGGCCTCCATGCGGCGCACCCGGTCGACGGGCGCGACGTGCCACATCTGGTCCACGGCGGTGTGCCAGTCCTCGAGCAGCATCTTGGCGCAGGCCGAGCCGGTGAGCTCGAGGTGGCGCTCGACCAGCCACCGCAGCTCCTCCACCTGCTCGGCGTCCGGCCGCTCGGCCTGGACCATGGCCAAGTTCAGCCGGGCGGTGAGGGCGGCACCGGGATCCCACACGAAGGCCTCGCCGCCCGTCATCCCCGCACCCAGGTTGTAGCCCACGGGGCCGAGGATCACGATGCGCCCGCCCGTCATGTACTCGCAGGCGTGGTCACCCGTGCCCTCCACCACCGCGTTGGCGCCCGAGTTGCGCACGCCGAAGCGCTCGCCCACCGAGCCGGCGATGAACACGTCGCCGCCGGTGGCGCCGTACAGGCAGGTGTTGCCGGCCAGCACGGGGTCGCCGGCGTCGTCGGCCGGCGGGCGGATGACGATGCGCCCACCGGCCATTCCCTTGCCCACGTAGTCGTTGGCCTCGCCGACCAGCTCGATCTCGATCCCGTGGGTCAGGAAGGCGCCGAGGCTCTGCCCTGCCGAGCCCTCGAGGCACACCGCGGCCGTCCCGGTCGGCGAGCGGCTGCCCCACTCCAGGGCGATGGCCCCGCCCAGCGCCGCCCCCACCGTGCGGTCGCGGTTGGTGATGGGGTAGGTCAGCGAGATCTCGTCGCCATCCCACACGGCCCGGAAGGCGTCGCGCTCCAGGCGGTCGCCCAGGGGTGAGCGGGGGCGCTGGAGGGGCACGGGGGCCACGAAGCGGCGGGGGGCGCTGCGGTCGGCGGGCGGGGAGATGATGGGGGTGAGGTCGAGGGTGTCGGCCCGCGCATCGCCGCTGCGCCGCTGGCGCAGGCACTCCACCCGCCCGATGGCCTCGTCGAGCGAGCGCAGGCCGAGCTGGGCCAGCAGGCGGCGCACCTCGCCGGCCACGAAGAGGAAGTACGCAGCCACGCCCTCGGGCGTCCCGGCGAACTTGGCCCGCAGGTTGGGCCGCTGGGTGGCGATGCCGGTGGAGCAGGTGTCGCGATGGCAGGCCCGCAGCATGATGCACCCCTCGGCGATCATCGCCGCCGTGCCGAAGGAGTACTCGTCGGCGCCGAGGAGGGCGGCCACCAACACGTCGCGGCCCGTCATGAGGGCGCCGTCGACCCGGAGGCGGGCCCGGTCGCGCAGGCCGTTCTCGATCAGCGCCGCCTGGGTCTCGGCCAGGCCGAGCTCCCACGGCATGCCGGCGTGCTTGATCGACGAGAGCGGGGAAGCTCCGGTGCCCCCGTTGGCGCCGGAGATGTGGACCACGTCGGCCAGGGCCTTCACCACGCCGGCGGCGATGGTGCCCACCCCGTCGCCGGCGACCAGCTTCACCGACACGTCGGCGAAGCGGTTCACCTGCTTCAGGTCGAAGATGAGCTGGGCCAGGTCCTCGATGGAGTAGATGTCGTGGTGGGGTGGGGGCGAGATCAGCGTGACGCCCGGTTGGGTGTGGCGCAGGCGGGCGATCTCCTCGCTCACCTTGTGCCCGGGGAGCTGCCCGCCCTCGCCCGGCTTGGACCCCTGGGCGATCTTGATCTGCAGCTCGTCGGCGTGGGCGCAGTACTCGGGCGTGACGCCGAAGCGCCCGGAGGCGATCTGCTTGATCTTGCTGTTCTTGTCGCCCTTGGCAAGCCCGCGGGTGTGGAACCGGTACTGGGCCTCACCGCCCTCGCCGCAGTTGGCGCGGCCGCCGATGAGGTTCATGGCCTCGGCCAAGGTCTCGTGGGCCTCGGCCGACAGTGCCCCGTGTGACATGGCGCCGGTGGAGAAGCGGGTGGTGATGGAGGTGACGGGCTCGACCTCGTCGAGCGGCACCGGCTCGGCTCCGGGGACGAGCTCAAGGAGGTCGCGCAGCTCGGTGAGCGGCCGCTCGTTCACCAGCTCGGCGTAGCGCTCGTAGAGGTCCTCGCGCTCGTCCTTCACGGCCTTCTGGAGCAGGTGGGCGGCGTTCATGTTGTTGAGGGCGGCCACCACCTCGGCATTGTGAACGTGGTACTCGCCGCCCTTCTTGAGGCTGCGGTAGTAGCCGGGGTTGGGCAGGCGGGCCGCCCCTCCCGCCGGCGGCCACGGCGCCTGGGCGTGCTGGGCCAGCACGTCGCCGCCCAGCGCCTCCCACCCGATGCCGCCGGCGACCGACGGGGTGCCCGTGAAGCTCGCCTCCACGACGTCGTGGCCGAGCCCCACCACCTCGAAGATCTGGGCGCCTCGATAGGAGTCGACCGTGCAGATGCCCATCTTCGACATGATCTTGAGGACGCCGTCCTCCACCGCGGCGTGGAAGCGCTCCTGGGCCTCCGCGCTCAACAGCTCGGAGTCCTCGGACGTGTCGGCCTCGGCGGCCACGGTGAGCAGGGCCAGGCGCGGGCAGACGGCGTCGGCGCCGTAGCCGAGCAGGCAGGCCACGTGGTGCACGTCGCGCGCGTCGTCGGCCACCACGATGAGGCTGGCAGCCGAGCGCAGGCCCCGGGCGACCAGGCGGTGGTGGACGGCGCCGGTGGCGAGCAGGCTCGGGATGGGAGCCTGCTCCCCGGACACGCCGGCGTCGTCCAGCACGAGCAGGGCCACGCCCTCGCCCACCAGCCGCTCGGCCTCGTCGCACAGCCGCTCCACGCCGGCCCGCAGGCCCTCGGGCCCCGACGCCGTCGGGAAGGTGGCGTCGAGCCGGGCCGAGGGGAAGTCGGGGTGGCGGGTGAGGGCGTCGACCGTCGACGGGTACACGAAGAACGAGCCCAGCTCGATGAGCCGGGCCGCCTCGGGCGCCTCGGACAGCAGCGGCCGGCGAGGGCCGAGCAGCGTGCGCAGGCTCATCACCAGCCGCTCGCGGAGGTGGTCGATGGGCGGGTTGGTGACCTGGGCGAAGCGCTGGCGCAGGTAGTGGTGGACGGGCCGGGGCCGGCCGGCCAGGTGGGGGAGCGGGGAGTCGTCGCCCATGGAGAAGGTGGGCTCCTTGGCGTCCGTGGCCATGGGCTTGAGCACCATCCGGAGCTCCTCGGTGGTGTACCCGTGGGCCAGCTGGCGCACGGTGAGCTCGGCGGCGTCGGGGGGCTCGGCCACCGGCCGGCCGCCCCGCATCCGGCGCAGCCCGTCGGCCGCCCACCGGGCGTAGGGACCGGCGGCGGCCAGGCGCTCCTTGCACTCGGCGTCGAGCAGGACGCCCCTGGTGGGGTCGACGAACAGCATCTGACCGGGGCCCAGGCGACCGCGTCGCACCCGTCCCCGTCCGCCCACGTCGACGGCGCCGGCCTCGGAGCAGCACACGACGAGGCCGTCCTCGCAGATGGCGTAGCGCAGCGGGCGCAGCCCGTTGCGGTCGAGGGCGGCGCCCACGCCGAGCCCGTCGGTGAAGATCAGCCCGGCCGGACCGTCCCAGGGCTCGACGAGGCAGGCGTGGTACCGGTAGAAGCCGCGGACCTCGGGGTCGATGTCCCGGGCCCCCTCCCACGCCTCGGGCACCAGCATGGCGATGGCGTGACGGATGTCCCGCCCGCCCCGCACCAGCAGCTCGACGGCCGAGTCGAGCTGGCCGGAGTCGGAGTCGGCGGCGTCGAGCACGGGCGCGAACAGCTCCTCGGGGCCCAGGCCGGCCGCCGCGGTGCCGAGCTCGCTGCGGGCCCGCATGCGGTTGACGTTGCCGGCGATGGCGTTGATCTCGCCGTTGTGGCACAGCGTCCGGAACGGCTGCGCCCGCTCCCACGTGGGCAGCGTGTTGGTGGAGAACCGCTGGTGGAACACGGCGAACGGAGCGGCGAAGGCGGGATCGGCCAGGTCCAGGTAGTACCGCCCGAGCAGGTCGGCGGCGACCAGGCCCTTGTAGACGACCGTGCGGAACGAGCAGCTGGCCACGTAGGTGCCCTCGGTGCCCGCCTGGATGCGCCGGCGCAGGCGGTAGGCGGCCCGCTCGGGGTCGCCACCGCCGGGCGGGGGGGCCAGGACGGCCTGGACGACCCGGGGCCGGCTCTCCAGGGCCATGATCCCGAGCTGGTCGTCGTCGGTCGGCGGCGTGCGCCAGTCGGCGACGGTGATCCCCTCCTCGGCGGCGGCCGCCTCCACCGCCGGCCTCGGGTCGGGGCCCCGCACGAACAGCACGGCGACGCCGTGGCCCTCGCCGAACAGGGCGGCGGGGATGGGCACGAGCAGGCCCGAGCCGTCGGAGGTCCGTGCGTCGGCGGCGAGCGCACCGCGGTGGACGACGCAAGCCAGCCCCGACAGGGCGGCCTCGACGACATCACGTGACGCACGGCCGCGCGCATCGGCGGTGAAGCCGATGCCGCAGGCGTCGCGTTCGGGGCCGAGCGGAGACATGCCTGACCTCGCTTCTCGGGAGCCGGGATGGCGCGGCTCGGTGGGTGAATCAGCCGGGCCTTCTCCGTTGAAGGTGAGCACCTGCAAGGTGAGCACCGAGGCGTGGCCACCTTGCGCGGCGCTGCCCCGGGCTTCGCGGCAGTGTACGTCAGCCGGGGGGGAACGGAGCGAGGTCGCTCAGCGGCCCGCCGTCCCCTGGGGCGGCCACGGCCGGCGTTCGCCGGTCATCGCCGCACGTTCGGGGAGGGCCCAGGCGCGGCGCCAGCCGGTGGCCGGCGGCCCGGTGAGCGGCGGTGTCAGGC
>JALYMX010000549.1 GCA_030773495.1 Actinomycetota bacterium
CGAGGGCGACGGCGGCGACGGCGACCAGGACGACGGCGCCGGCGACCGCGGCCAGCACGAGCTGGCGGCGGAAGAACGAGGCGGCCAGGCGGGCGTCGGTGCTCATCGCCCCGGCCGGGGCCCCAACCCCGGCCTCCTCCCCGAGACGGGGACCCCGACCCCGTCCGGCGCCGGTGCTCATCGGCGCCTGGTCGGCGCCGGGCGCGCCGCTTCAGTGGTCACGTGCCATACCCGTACACGCCCCGCGCCTGGTCGCGCACCACGGTGCCCCGGTCGAGCTCGATGACCCGCCGGCGCATCTGGTCGACGATCCCCTGGTCGTGGGTGGCCATCACCACGGTGGTGCCCATGCGGTTGATGCGGTCGAGCAGGCGCATGATGCCCATGGTGGTGTTCGGGTCGAGGTTCCCGGTGGGCTCGTCGGCCAGGAGGATCAGGGGCCGGTTCACGAAGGCGCGGGCGATGGACACCCGCTGCTGCTCGCCGCCCGACAGCTCGCTGGGCTTGCTGTCGGTCTTCTTGGCCAACCCCACCAGGTCGAGGATCTGGGGAACCTGGGTGGCCACCACGTGCTTGGGGCGCCCGATGACCTCGAGGGCGAAGGCCACGTTCTCGTAGACCGTCTTGTTGGGCAGCAGCTTGAAGTCCTGGAAGATGCAGCCGATGTTCCGGCGCAGGTAGGGGACCTTCCACTGGCTCAGCTGGGCGATGTCCTTGCCGGCCACCCAGATGCGCCCGGCGTCGGGCTCCTCCTCCTTGGTGAGCAGGCGGAGGAAGGTGGACTTCCCCGACCCCGACGGGCCGACGAGGAAGGCGAAATCCCCCTTCTGGAGGTCCACCGAGCAGTCGCGCAGGGCGACCGTGGTGCCCTTGTAGGCCTTGGTGACGTTCTCGAGCTTGATCATCGGGGCATGCGGCGCTCAGGCTACCGCTGGGTCCGCCGCCAGCGGAGGTAGCCCTCCATGAGCTCGTCGAGGTCGCCGTCGAGCACGGCGGACACGTTGCCGGTCTCCATCTCCGTCCGCTCGTCCTTCACCTTCTGGTAGGGGGCGAGGACGTAGCCGCGGATGAACCCGCCGGCGCGCGACACCTGGGTCTGGGGCCCGGACAGGGCCTCGAGCTGGGCCCGGCGCTCCTCGCGCTGGCGCTCGGCCAGCTTGGCGGCGAGGATCTGCATGGCCTTCGCCTTGTTCTGGAACTGGCTGCGCTCGTTCTGGCACGAGACGACGATGCCGGTCGGCAGGTGGGTGACGCGCACCGCGGAGTCGGTCACGTTCACGTGCTGGCCCCCGGCGCCCGAGGAGCGGTAGGTGTCGACGCGCAGGTCCTTCTCGTCGATCTGCACCTCGTCGGCGGCCTCGGGGAGGAAGGGCGTGAGCTCGAACGCCGCATAGGAGGTCTGCCGGCGGGCCTGGGCGTCGAAGGGCGAGATGCGGTAGAGGCGGTGCACGCCCCGCTCGGACGAGAGCAGCCCGTAGGCGTAGCGGCCGCGGACGATGAAGGTGGCGGACAGGATGCCGGCCTCCTGGCCGGGGGTCGCCTCGTCGAGCTCGACCTCGAAGCCCCGGCGCTCGGCCCACCGCAGGTACATGCGCAGGAGCATCTCCGCCCAGTCCTGGGCGTCGGTACCGCCCTCGCCGGCGTGGATCTCGCACACGGCGTCACCCTCGTCGTGCTCCCCGGTGAACAACGATCGCAGGTCCAGCTCGTCGAGATGGCGCCCGAGCTCGTCGACGGCCGCCTGCAGCTCCGGCTCGACGCTGTCGTCACCCTCCTCGACGGCCAGCTGGTGGAGGGTCTCGGCATCGTCGAGGCGGGCCCGCAGGTCCTCCAGCACGTTCACGTCGTCGGAGAGGCGCCCGAACTCGGTGGTGACGGCACGGGCGTGGGCGGCGTCGTCCCACAGGTCGGGCCGGGCCAGCTCGGCCTCCAGCTCGGCGATGCGCTTGCGCTTCCCCTCGAGGTCCAGGTAGCGCTCGGCCTCGTCGAGGCGGCGGGCGAGCGCGCCGAGACCTTCCGAGAAGTCGCGCACGGCGCTAGGCCCCGTGGCAGAGCTTGAACTTCTTGCCGCTGCCGCACCAGCACGGCTGGTTGCGCCCCAGCTTCTCCTCGGGAGCCTTCACGAGCGGCGCCTGGGTGACCTCCTCGGCGGCCGCCGCCCGCCCGTTGCCGCTCGGCGCCCCCGGCACGGCCGCCGGCGCCGGGGCGGCCGACAGGTCCTGGACGGGATCCTCGGGCGCCACGTACTGGGCTTGCTGCAGCTCGGGCTCGGCCGGCCGGTCGACCAGCACCTCGGCGTGCATCACGTACTTCACGTAGTCGTCGTCGATGCCCGCCACCATCTGGCCGAACATGTCGTAGCCCTCGCGCTGCCAGGCCACCAGCGGGTCCTGCTGGCCCATGGCCCGCAGGTTGATCCCCTCCCGCAGGTAGTCCATCTCGGCCAGGTGCTCCCGCCACCTCTGGTCGATGATCTGGAGCATGATCGACCGCTCGAGCTCCCGCATCATCTCGGCGCCACCCGGCATGTCGCGCTCGCGCTGCTCGTAGTAGGCCACCGCCTCGGCCAGCAGGCTCTCGAACACCTCGTCGGCCGACGCCGCCTGGCGCAGCTCGTCGGTGGTGAACTTGGTGGGCACGTACAGGCGGACCTCGGTGAGGAGGCCGTCGATGTCCCACTCCTCCTCGTAGTCCGAGGGGAGGTAGCCTCGCACCAGCCCTTCGAGGGCGCTGGCCAGGATCTCCAGGGTGCGCTCGCGCAGGTCGGTGCCCTCGAGGATCTGCATGCGCCTGGCGTAGATGACCTTGCGCTGCTCGTTCATCACCTCGTCGTACTTGAGGACGTCCTTGCGGATCTCGGCGTTGCGCTGCTCGACGGTGTTCTGGGCCCGCTCGATGGCCTTGGTGACCATGCGGGCCTCGATGGGCACGTCGTCGGGCAGGGCCCGACCCATGACCCAGCTCATGGCGCCAGTGGCGAACAGGCGCATGAGCTCGTCCTCGAGCGAGAGGAAGAACCGGCTCTCCCCGGGGTCGCCCTGGCGACCGGCCCGGCCCCTGAGCTGGTTGTCGATGCGGCGGCTCTCGTGGCGCTCGCTGCCCAGCACGTACAGCCCGCCCAGGCCCCGCACCTCCTCGCCCTCGGCCCGGCACTCCTCCTCGAACTTGGGGAGGAGCTCGGCCAGGCGGGCCCTGCCCTCCTCGCTCTCGGGATCGAGGCCCTGGGCCACGACCTCCTGGCGGGCCAGCCCCTCGGGATTGCCGCCGAGGAGGATGTCGACGCCCCGCCCGGCCATGTTGGTGGCGACGGTCACGGCGTGCAGCCGACCGGCCTGGACCACGATCTGGGCCTCTCGGGCGTGCTGCTTGGCGTTGAGGACGCTGTGGGCCACGCCCCGGCGCTCGAGCAGGCGGGAGAGCACCTCGGACTTCTCCACCGAGGCGGTGCCGATGAGGATGGGCTGGCCTTTGCCGTTGCGCTCCACCACGTCGTCGACCACGGCGGCGAACTTGGCCTGCTCGGTCTTGTAGATGAGGTCGCCGTGGTCGGCCCGGATCATGGGGCGGTGGGTGGGGATGGGGACGACGGGCAGGTTGTAGGTGTTGGCGAACTCCGACGCCTCGGTCTCGGCCGTGCCGGTCATCCCTGAGAGCTTCTCGTAGAGGCGGAAGTAGTTCTGGAGGGTGACCGTGGCCCAGGTGTGGTTCTCGTCCTTGATCTTCACCCGCTCCTTGGCCTCGACCGCCTGGTGGAGGCCGTCGGACCACCGGCGACCGTCGAGGATGCGGCCGGTGAACTCGTCGACGATCTTCACCTCGCCGTCCATGACCACGTAGTCCTTGTCGCGGCGGAACAGCTCCTTGGCCTTGAGGGCGTTCTGCAGCTGGTGGACGTAGTTGACCGAGACGGCGTCGTACATGTTCTCGACGCCGAGCTGGCGCTCCACCTTCTCGATGCCGGGCTCGGTGGGGACGACGGTGCGCTTCTCCTCGTCCACCTCGTAGTCGACGTCGCGCTGCAGGCCCCGCACCACGCCGGCGAACTGGTAGTAGAGGCGAGCCGACTGAGCAGCGGGACCGCTGATGATGAGGGGCGTGCGGGCCTCGTCGATGAGGATCGAGTCGACCTCGTCGACGATGGCGTACACGTGGCCCCGCTGCACCATGGCGTCCTTGCTCCGCGCCATGTTGTCTCGGAGGTAGTCGAAGCCGAACTCGGTGTTCGTGCCGTAGGTGAGGTCGCTGGCGTAGGCCTGACGCTTGAGGCCGGCGTCGTCCACGTCGGGCCCCACCAGACCCACCGAGAGCCCGAGGAACCGGTGGATGCGGCCCATCCACTCGGCGTCGCGCCGGGCCAGGTAGTCGTTCACCGTCACCACGTGCAGCCCCCGCCCGGTGAGGCCGTTGAGGTACACGGGCAGCGTGGACACCAGCGTCTTGCCCTCACCGGTCTTCATCTCGGCGATCCAGCCGAAGTGCAGCGCGGCGCCGCCCATCAGCTGCACGTCGAAGTGGCGCTGGCCGATCACCCGGCGGGCCGCCTCCCGCACCACGGCGAAGGACTCCACCAGGAGGTCGTTCAGGACCTCGGCCAGGGGGACGCCGTCGGCGGTGCCCCGGGCGATGCGCTCACGGAACTCGACGGTGCGGTGGGCAAGGGCGTCGTCGGAGAGGGCCTGGACCTCGGGCTCGAGGGCGTTGATGTCGGGGACGATCGACTGCAGGGCGCGGACCTTCTTGCCCTCCCCTGCACGCAGGATCTTCGAGAACACGCTCACAGACATCCCATCCTACGACCGAGCATCGCCAGAGGCGGCCGGGGTCGCCGCCGAGCGACCGGCTCAGCCCTCGCGGATGTCGAGGAGGCGCTCCTTCACGGCGTAGATCACGGCCTCCATCCGGTTGTGCAGGTGCAGCTTCTCCAGGATGTTGCGCACGTGGTTCTTCACCGTGTTCTCGGAGATGTAGAGCTCCTCGGCGATCTCGCGGTTGCTCATCCCCTTGGCCACCAGGCGCAGGACCTCGATCTCGCGGTTGGTGAGGGCCGGGGCGGGGAACTGCTGGCGGTCCTCGGCCCGCTTGACGAGGGCGTTGAACTCGCTGAGCAGCTTCGAGGCCATGGACGGCGAGATGAGGCTCTGGCCCTGCACCACGGCCCGGATGGCCTCGGCAACCTCCTCGACGGAGATCTCCTTGAGGAGGTAGCCGTTGGCGCCCGCCTTGATCGCCTCGTAGAGGTCCTCCTCCTCGTCGCTCACCGTGAGCATGAGGATCTTGGTCGACGGCAGGTCGGCGCGGATCTGGGCGGCGGCCTCGATGCCGTTGACCTTGGGCATGCGCACGTCCATGAGCACCACGTCGGGGGCCAGCTCGCGGGCCTTGTCGACCGCCTCCTCGCCGTTCTCCGCCTCGGCCACCACCTCCACGCCGTCCTCGGTGCCGAGGACCACGAACAGCCCGCGCCGGAACAACGCCTGGTCGTCGGCGATGAGGACGCGAATCACCTCGCCGGGCACTCGTTCGTTGTCAGACACCGTTCGTCGTCCTCCTCGGCGGGTTCCTACCGGCTCCTGGCCAGCGTCCTCAGTTCTCTATCGGCCGTCAGGAGCCGTCAATGAGCCCAATGTGCCCATCCTTGCGCCGATACACGACGGCGGCGGCGCCCGTCTCGGCGTTGGTGAACAGGAAGAAGTCGTGGCTCAGCAACTCCATCTGCAGCGCCGCCTCCTCGGGCGTCATCGGCTTGATGGCGAACTGCTTCGTCCGGACGATCCTCGGCGCCTCGTCGTCTGCGTCGCCGTCCACGGCGTCGACCGCCTGCACCGAGAGCGGGTGGGAGTCTACCGAGCCGTGCCGGCGGGGATGCGAACGCCCGGCCAGCTTGCCCTTCAGCTTCTCGATGCGGTGCTCCAGCTTGTCGACCACGCGGTCGACGGCGGCGAACGAGTCACCCGCCGCGGCACGGGCCCGCACCACGTGGCCGTGACCGTGCATGGTGACCTCGCAGACCTCCTTGTCGGCGATGCGCGGGTTGCGCTCCTCGAGGAAGCGGACCTCGGCCCGCTCCATCCCGTCGAGAAAGCGGAGCAACCGGGTGAGCTTCTCCTCGACGGCGCCCCGCAGGGGCTCGGACACCTCGACGTTGCGGCCCTGAATGGCGATGTCCACGCTGCTCCTTCTCGTCGTCACTTCCCCGTCGTCACTTCTCGTCGTCACGTGAGCAGAACAGGGCCGCGTGCGGCTGACCTGGTCTTTGACCCCACACTCGCCTGCCGAGAGGGTGGCACGCCGGGCGGTGGCGGCCGTGGCCCCACACCGCCGAGGTGACGCGCTTCGCCTCTTCTCCGCCCTGCGCCGCCGGTCGGCGCATGGACGGGCAGGGCTTACCTCTAAGCCGCACCATGCTCAGCAACCACGGGTTGCCTTACGTGGGTCGTTTCGCCTGCGACTGGCATCGACTTGCAACCACAGACCCGCACGCGGCCCATGGCCCAGTGTAAGCCCCGAACCCTCGCCCTCTACGGCCGTGGGGCCATGTAGCAGCCGACCAGCGCGTGGGCGACCTCGCCGGCGTGGCACCACGTCGGCTCGCTGAGCAGCGCGTGCCCCCGGGCCACCGCCTCGGGGCGCACGAGCGGGGAGGTCAGCACGCCGGCCACCACCCACGGCGGGAGCAGTGCGGAACGCGGCGCCGGCCGGAGCGGCAGACGCCGGGGCGGGGGAAAGGGATTGGGGACCATGGCTGTGCGAGGCATCGGAGCGGGCGGCGACGACCTTGAGGAACCGGCCGTCACCGCCCGCCACGGCGTGTAGCGCCCGGCGGCGGCACCCGATCGCTCCCGAGTACATGGCGGGCCGAAAACGCCCGCTATGTACTCGGGAGCGGAGGTGCGAGGCGCGCCGCTCGGCGGGCGGCCACGACCGCCGACACGGACCGGGCGCCGGCCGCCTCGAGCACCCGCGCCGCGGCGGCCAGCGTGGCAC
>JALYMX010000550.1 GCA_030773495.1 Actinomycetota bacterium
TACTTGGCGGGGCAGGGGCCGGTCGCAAACGGCGGAACCGGCCCGGCCCCGCCTCCCCGGCGACGCCGTCGCTCGTGCCGCTCAGGAAACGCCGCCATCGGCCGATCAACAGGGCGAGGCGGCGCCACGGGTGGGCTGCCAGTCCCGAGGAGCGCGCATGGACGTCCACTGGCACGCAACGGCCGACGGCGAGGTGATCTCGGCCGACGGCGAGGCCGGCCCCAGCGCCGCCGTCGGCTTCGCGGCCTGGGAGGACGGGCGCGAGTGCCTCCTGTTCGCCGTGGTGGACCGGCTCGTCGCGGTGGCCACCGCCGAGGCGGGGGACATGCGGCGGCAGGCGCTGCTCCAGGTCGCCGCCGGGCTGGAGACGGCACGTGCCGGGTGGCGTTGGTCGTGCGACGGCGCCGACGGGGGCTGGTCGTTGCTGGTGTGCACCGACGAAGAGTGCACCTGCGAGGTGCTGCCGGGCCCCGTGCACGGCGCGGCGCACACCGCGACGGCGGGCTGACGCGGTCGGGCACTTCGCCTGTAGCCTGGCCCGCCGGATCGGCGAGGTCGAGGAGGTGAGGAGGAGCCGGTGTTGTCCGAACGCTCCCGGTCCCAGTGGGACACCTTCGTCCGGGCCCGCGCCTCCGACACCGCTCCCGTCCTCGAGCGCGACGAGTTGCACCGGTTCCTCGTGGGCGTCCACCTCCGCGGTGAGGAGCTCACCGCCCACGAGCTGAAGGAGCTGCTCGACGGCACCGACCTCGGCGACGAGGATCGCCTGGCGCTCACGTCGTTCGTGTCGTCGGCGCTGGGGCTCCTCACCTCGTACGACGCCATCCTCGAGGAGGACCAGCGGGCCTACGAGGACGACCCGGCGGACGACGGATTCGAGTTGTGAGCCGTTGATGTCCGAGACCGAGAGCACGGCGGCCACCGCGGAGGACGAGGCCGCCGAGGTCGCCCGCAGCTGGGTGCGGGCGGTGATGGACGAGCGGGACCTGGCCCGGGCGTGGCCGCTCACCGATCCCGACCTGCGGCTGGTGCTCGTGCAGCACTGGATCCTGTCGCACGAGGGTGACGACGTCGTCGGCCCGCCGGAGGGGTGGGATGCTCTCGCCGAGGGCCTCGCCGCCTGCCCACCTCAGCACCCGGCGTGGGACCGCTTCGCGCAGGAGCGGTTGCGGCGGTGGCGGGAGTTCTGGACGGGATTCAGCGCAGTGACCTGGGGGCTGCGCCACGTGCGTGCCTCCAACCGCCCCGACGTGTGGGTGGTGACCTTCGTGGAGCCCCGGGGCAAGCTGATGAGCCTCAAACCGGGACCTCCCCTCGAGTTCCGTCACCTCTCGGTGCGCCGGCGCGAGGAGGGGTTCCACGTCGCCGGGCTCGACGGCGGCGCGCTGTTCAAGCCCGGGTGGCCACCGACGCCGGGTTGAGCCCACTGTTCTCCGACGTCTGAGGCCCGCGTGCCGGGCACCAGGCGTCACAGAACGCTCGGTGCTCTCCGGTCGCACACCCGGTGTTGCTCCCGGTTCACCTAGGCTCCCGGGGTGGACCTCGACGCCGCCGCCGTCCTGAGGGCGCCTCCCGAACGGGTCTTCGCCGAGGTGGCCGACCTGTCGACGTACCCCGAGTGGCTCGGCATCGTGCACGCCGCCGAGCCGGCGCCGCCCCACGACGGCGATCAGGGGCCGGCCTGGATGGTGGACCTCGGAGCACGCCTCGGCCCGTTGCGCCGCACCAAGCGGGTGCGCATGGTGCGCACGGAACAGCACCGCCCCAAGCTCGTCCGCTTCGAGCGCGAGGAGCACGACGGGCGCACCCACTCCGCGTGGATTCTCACCGCCGAGGTCGAGGTCGACGGGAACGGCTCGCGCCTGACGCTGCGCCTCCACTACGGCGGCGCCCTCAAGGTCCCTGCCGTCGAGCTCGTGCTGCGCGAGGAGATCCGCCGGGCCGGCGACCGCCTGCAGCGTCGCCTGGCCGCCTCCACCCGCTGAGCCCCGGCGCTCCGCCCGCCGCGTAGCGTTGCCCGCCGTGGCGCCCGTCCGTGTGTACGACCGGCTGTACGTGGGCGGCCGGTGGGTGGCGCCGGCCGCCACCGGCACCATCGACGTGGTCAACCCGTCGACCGAGCAGGTCGTGGCCCGGGTGCCCGACGCCGGGCCCGAGGACGCCGCCGCTGCCGTCGCCGCGGCGCGGGACGCCTTCGACGACTGGTCGGGGCGTCCGGTGGGGGAGCGGCTCGCCTACCTGGCCCGCATCGGCGACGGCCTCCAGGACCGCATGGCGCAGCTCGCTGCCCTGGTGGCCGAGGAGCTCGGGATGCCGATCAACCTGGCCACCATGATCCAGGTCGGCCTGCCCGTGCTGACCCTGGCGTCGTTGCCGGAGGTGCTTCGGGGCTTCGCCTTCGAGGAGCGGGTGGGGAACTCCGTCGTCGTCCGGGAACCGGTCGGGGTGGTCGCCGCCATCACGCCTTGGAACTACCCGATCCACCTGGTGATGGCCAAGGTGGCACCGGCCCTGGCCGTCGGGTGCACGGTGGTCCTGAAGCCCAGCGAGCTGGCCCCCTCGTGCGCGTTCGCCCTCGCCGAGCTCATCGACGAGGTGGGGCTGCCGGCGGGAGTGTGCAACGTGGTCACCGGGCGCGGCCCGGGGGTGGGCGAGGCGCTGGTGACCTCGCCGGGCGTCGACATGGTGTCGTTCACCGGGTCGACCGACGTGGGCCGGCGGATCGCCGGGCTGGCCGCCACCACCGTGAAGCGGGTGGCGCTCGAGCTGGGTGGGAAGTCGGCCACCGTCATCCTCGACGACGCCGACCTCGCCCGCGCCGTCCCCGCCGGCGTGACGGCCGCGTTCTTGAACTCGGGACAGACCTGCTCGGCGCTGAGCCGCATGCTCGTGCCCCGGTGGCGGCTGGGCGAAGCCGAGCGACTGGCCGCGGCGACGGCCGCCGACTACGTGCCCGGCGATCCGTTCGCCCCCGGCACCCGGCTCGGACCGCTCGTGTCCGAGCGACAGCGGCAGCACGTGCTCGACCACATCCGTGCCGCCCTGGACGAGGGCGCCCGCCTGGTGACCGGGGGCGACGAGCCGCCCGAGGGCATGGAGGGCGGGTACTTCGTCCGCCCGACCATCTTCTCCGACGTGGCGCCCGACATGCGCATCGCCCGAGAGGAGGTGTTCGGCCCGGTGCTGGCCATCCTGCCCTACGACACCGAGGACGAGGCAATCGCCATCGCCAACGGGACGATCTACGGTCTGGCCGCCGCCGTGTGGTCGGCCGACGGCGACCGGGCCCTGCGGGTCGCTCGCCGGCTTCGGGCCGGGCAGGTGGAGGTGAACGGCGGGCTGTTCAACCCGCTCGCTCCGTGGGGCGGCTACAAGCAGTCGGGGTACGGGCGCGAGCTCGGGCGCTGGGGGCTCGAGGAGTTCCTGGAGGTGAAGGCGCTGCAGCTCTGACGCCGGGAGGTGCGTCGCCGCGCCGCCGTCGCTAGCCTTTCGGCGGACATGGGGCGAATGGTGGCGGGTCTGGCAGTGGTCGTCGCGCTCGTGGCGGGGACGGCTCCCGCCGCCCGCGGCGCCGCCAAGCCTCCGTCGCCGGCCGATGTGGCTGCTGCCCAGAAGCGGGCCAACGCTGCCGCCGCCCAGCTGTCGAAGGCCCGCAGCGCGCTCGCCATCGCCGAGCAGGAGGTCGCCGCGCTCGAGGCCCGCACGGCGGCCACGAGCGAGGTCGTCTCGTCGCTGGAGGGCGAGGTGCGCGAGCTGGCGGTGCGGCAGTACGTCGAGGGCGGTCGCCAGGCCACGTGGGTGGGCGGTGGCGACCCCGGCCAGGCGGCGCGTGGCCAGGCCATGCTGCGCTTCGTCACCGTCGGGCGCACCGACGCCGTGGAGGGCTACCGCGTGGCCCGCCTCGATCTCGAGGAGGGGCGGGCCGCCCTCGACCGACGGCTGGCCGAGCGGCGTGCCGCGGTGGCGGGCCTGCGGCGCGATGAAGCCCGC
>JALYMX010000551.1 GCA_030773495.1 Actinomycetota bacterium
CCGTCGACGCGGTCGACGCGCCGCAGCGCCGACAGCGCCGCCGGGTCGGACGAAGCGCGCCGCACCAGCTCGTGGAGCTCCCCGGCCGTGACCTCCTCGGCGCCGGCCGGGCCCGCGACGGCGGTGACGGCGAGCACGACCATGAGGGCGGCGGGTGTGAGAGCACGGGAGCGGAGGAGGCGGGTGGCCGGCGCCTTCCGCCCCTCACCCATCCGGTCGCCAGCCCGGCGGTGGTGGCCAGAACGGAGGCTCGGAGCTACCAGGCGATGTCCGGGGCTCCGACTCGGCGGACGACCAGTCCCCCGCGCTCCCCCCTTCGGCCCCACCGCTGCCGGCGGGCGGTTCCACGCCCACCCGCCGCGCCAGCAGCTCGAGGTCGAACCCCTCCTTGCGCACCCGCAGGTCGAAGTACACCACCATGATCACCGCGGCGGAGAACGGGGTGGTGAGCACGCTCGCCGCCGTGTTGGCGATGGCCGTCGCCGTCGCGTCCACCACCGCGTTGTCGCCCGCCCCGGCGATGGCGATGAGCAGGCCGGAGAACACGGCCTGCACGATGCCGGCCAGGATCCCCGACACGACGATGGCCCCGAGGACCGGCCACCACCGCCCCTTCACCAGCTGCTTCGACCGCTTGAGAGCCTGCCACCCCCGCTGATCCTCGAGGAGCAGCGCCGGCACGGCGACCGACCAGGCCACGTAGAGGAAGATGCCGGGGACCACGCAGGCCAGGAAACCCAGCACGAGGAGGAACGCGAACACAATCGTCAACCACACCAGCGAGCCGAGCCGGGCGAGGGCGGCCGACAGCGAGGCGCGCCAGTCGGGCGGGTCGTCGAGGTAGGCGCCGGCGACCAGCTTGTAGCTGGCGGCGGTGGCCAGCTGGGCGGCGACGTAGCCCAGGAGCCCGGCAGCCAGGGCGCCGGCCAGGAACGAGAAGAACTCGCCCCCGTCCACCGTGGGCTGGCCGGTGGCGTCGACGGGCCCGAACAGGTCCTCGGAGTCCGGCTCGAGCGAGAGCTGCACCAGCGCGGTGATCACCGACACCGGCGCCACCACGGCGGCGACCGCCTTCACCATCGGCACGAAGCGCTGGCGATAGATCTTGATGCCGAGGTCGAGCATCTCGCCGACGGACAACGGCCGGAGCTGGGCGGCGTCCATGGCTCGCAGACAGTAACCCCGAAACGCGGCCCGGGCTCGGTTCCGTGAGTTCGTCCGTCGCTTCTCTGGTCGACCCCGCCTCGCACAGGGACCGAACGCCCGGCGCTCGCCGGACACGGGACGACCGGACGCCGCACCCTCCCGGTTTCCCTTCTACGTAGGTGCTACTTTCACCTATTGAGATCCGTCCGCGCTCGAAGGGGTGCACCATGAGACGACTGATCCTGGCCGCGCTGGTCGCGTTCCTCCTTGCCGCGACGGCGGCAGCGATGACGCCGGCTTCTGGGTCTGCTCAGGCGACGACCACGGTGCGCATGGCCATCACCCAGAACGACAAGAACTGGACGCCGTACACGTATCAAACCGGTTACCCGGGCTACAACGTCCTCACCCTGATGTACGACACGCTGCTGTGGCACGACAAGGACAACCAGGTCATACCTTGGCTTGCCGAGGAGTACCAGTTCAGCTCTGACGGCCTCACGGTCGACCTGACGCTGCGCGACGGGGTCAAATGGCACGACGGCCGCGACCTCACGGCCGAGGACGTGAAGTTCACGTACGACTACATCCAGGAGTTCAACCACGGGCGGTTCACCCCCGAGGTGAAGGGCGTGCTGGAATCGGTCACGGTCGTCGCCCCCAACAAGGTGAGCATGAAGCTCCTCCGGCCGTCGGCCTCGTTCGCCACTGCGCCGCTCGCGGACGTCACCATCCTTCCGAAGCACATCTGGGAGAACATCCGGGAGCCCTACCCTTCGCAGAAGGGCGAGCAGGGCCTCGCGGTGGGCAGCGGCCCCTACAAGATGGCGGCCTACGACGTCGACAAGCAGTACCGCCTGGTGGCCAACGCCGACTACTTCATGGGCAAACCAGCCGTGGACGAGATCATCCTGCCGATCATCCCGGATGCCAACGCCCAGATCCTCGCCCTGCGCGGTGGCGAAGTCGATGCGGTGGCGCCCAACCTGCCGCCCGAGCTCGTGAAGGAGCTGAGCGGCGCACCGGGCATCAACGTCGCAACCGGGCCCGACTACACCACCAGCGCGATCACGATGAACACGGCGCGGGCGCCGTTCGACCAGCTCGGGTTCCGACAAGCGGTGGGCTTCGCCATCGACGTCGAGGAGCTCGTGCGCACGGTGCTCGCCGACTTCGGCACTCCCGGAAGCCCCGGCTGGGTCCATCCCGAATCGCCGTTCTACAAACAAGGCCTGCGACATGGGTTCGACTCGAGCAGAGCCAACACGCTGCTCGACGAGCTCGGCTACACCAACCGGGACGACGCCGGTACACGACAGTCCCCGACCGGGAAGAAGTTGGAGTTCCAGATCCTCGCCAACTCGGGCAACCCCATCGAGGTGCGCACCGCAGAGGTCATCGGGTCGATGCTGGGAAGGGTCGGGATCAAGGCATCGGTGGTCGCGCTCACCGGCAGCGCCAAGGCGGCCCGCACCGGCGGGTTCGGAGGCCAGAACGCCGACCGCGACTTCGACTTCAACATGGCTGGCGCGACCGCCCCCGTGCAGGACGACCCGGACCGACTGCGGACCATCTTCGAAACGTGGAACCCCGTCAGCCCCAACCTCAACGCCGGCAAGTGGTCGAACCCCGACTTCGACGCCGCCCTCAACGCGCAGTCGCGCGAGCTCGACCCCGACAAGCGCCAGCGGTTCATCGACCAGATGCAGGACATCCTGGCGACGCAGCGACCCTCGGTCGTGCTCTACTACCGCAACGGCGCCTACGCGCACCGAAGTGGTGCCTATGACAGCTGGGTCTACGTGCGCGGCAAGGGCACGGTCGACAAGATCTCCTTCGTGTCGGCGAGCGAGGAGGGAACGGACGGCGACCGGGCGGCCAGTGCTGGCGCGTCACAGGACGATGGCGGTGGCGGCGGGACGGGCGCGGCCCTCGGCGCGATCGCCGGTGCCCTTCTCGTGGGAGGAGGCGTGGTGTTCTACCGGAGCCGTAGGAGGGGCGCCGAGCAGGAGTAGCTCTCGTGGCGACGGCGCGCTACGTGCTCGGGCGGCTCGGCCAGTACGGCCTCGTGCTCGCTCTCGCGCTGACCGTCAACTTTGCCATTCCCCGGCTGGCTCCCGGCGATCCGCTGGAGGGGATCGTGGGCGAGAGCGGCGCGCTCCTGCCCGCTGCCGAGCAGCGAGCCATCGTGGCCCGAGCAGGCCTCGACCAGCCGCTCATCGTCCAGTTCGGCCGCTACCTCGCCAACCTGTCGCGTGGTGACCTTGGCTACTCGTACAACAAGGGCCGTCCCGTCGCAGCAGCCATACTCGAGCGTCTCCCGTTCACCCTGCTCCTGCTCGGGCCGGCGGCGCTGGTCTCCGCCCTGCTCGGCGTGCTCCTCGGCGTGCGGGCAGCGTGGCGGCGAGGCTCGCGAACCGACGTCGCCCTGCTCGCCACCGTGCTCGGCCTCGAAGCACTGCCGCCCTTCTTCCTGGGGACGATGCTGCTGGTGCTGTTGGCCGTGAACATCGACCTCTTCCCGGTGTCGAGCGGGATACCGCCGGGCGTTGACCTCCTCACGCTGGACGCGGCCGGCGAGATCGCTCGTCGCCTCGCGTTGCCCTTCGCCACCCTCACCCTCAGCGGCATCGGGCCCTACTTCCTGCTGACCCGAAGTTCGATGCTCGGCACCCTCGGGGAGGACTACACGCTGATGGCGCGGGCGAAGGGGTGCCCGGTCACGCGAGTCGTCTACCGCCACGCCCTCCGTCCGGCGCTGCTGCCGTTGGTGACCCTCTTCGGCGTGAGCCTGGGCTTCATCCTGGGTGGCTCCGTTGTCATCGAGACGGTGTTCTCGTATCCGGGCCTCGGACGCCTTACCTACGATGCCGTGCTCGCTCGTGACTTCCCCATGTTGCAGGGCTCGTTCCTCGTCTTCACCGTGGCGGTGGTCGGGGCGAACCTCCTGGCGGACCTCACGTACCCGTTCCTCGACCCGCGCCTGCGCAACCGGAGGATCTGATGGGCACGACGGAGCGGCGACGCCGCTCGCCGCTGCGCTCGGTCCTCGTGATCCTCCGCGACAGCGCGCCGGGACGGGCCGGTACCGTGATCCTGCTGGCCTTGGCCGCCATCGCGGTCTTCGCCCCCGTGCTCGCGCCGTACGACCCCACCGATCGGGTCGCGGCTCCCTTTTCGTCGCCGAGCCGCGCCCACGTCCTGGGTACGAACGACATCGGTCAGGACATCCTGTCCGAGCTCGTCTTCGGCGCCCGCATCTCTCTCGGGATCGCCCTGCTCGTGGCGACCGTCGCCACCGCCCTGGCGACGGTCATCGGACTGGTCGCCGGGTACCTCGGCGGCTGGGTGTCGGCGCTCGCCATGCGGTTCGTCGACGTCGTGCTGGTGCTGCCCTTCCTGCCCTTGATGCTGCTTGTCGCCGCCCTCTTCGGTGCAGGGGTGTGGACGCAGGTTCTGGTGATCGGGCTTCTTCTCTGGGCCCGGCCGGCGCGGGTGCTCCGGGCGGCCGCGCTGTCGGTTCGCACGGCGGGCCACATCGAGGCGGCCACCTGGATGGGAGGGACTCGCCCCTACATCATCCGCCGTCACGTCCTGCCCCGGATCACCCCGATCGTCGTCGCTGAGTTCGTACGCGCCGCCAACATCGCCATCCTCTTGGAGGCTGCCCTCGCGTTCCTCGGGTTGGGTGATCCCGTTGCCAAGAGCTGGGGCACCATGCTCCACTACGCCCATGCGAGAGCGGCCTTCCTCACCGGCGCGTGGCGCTACTGGGTGTTGCCGGCCGGCGCCTGCATAGCCCTCGCCGTCCTGGGCTTCGCCCTGGTGGGCTTCGCCTTGGAGCAGGGCACCGACCCGCGGTTGCGCAAGCGAGGGTGGGTTGGCACTTCTTGAGGTTCGCGACCTCACGGTCGAGTACGCCTCGACCACGGGAGTGGTACGCGCCGTCGACGAGGTCAGTCTCGACCTGGAGACGGGCGAGGTGCTGGGGGTGGTCGGCGAGTCCGGTTCCGGCAAGACCACGCTCGTGCTGGCCGCCTTGCGGCTCGTGCCCGAGCCAGGCCGCGTCGTGGGTGGTTGCGTTCGCTTGCGAGGAGAGGACCTTCGCCAGCTGTCGCCCGGCGCCATGCGCCGCCTGCGCGGAAAGGAGATCGCCTACGTCCCCCAGGCAGCCATGAGCTCGCTGAACCCGGTGATGACGGTGGGAGCGCAGATCGGCGAGAGCCTGGAGCTCCACACCGACCTGGTGGGCGAACGGGCGGAGGCGCGCGTGCGGGACGTCCTCGAGATGGTCGAGCTCGGCGCCGCGGTCGCTTCCCGCTACCCTCACGAGCTGAGCGGCGGGATGCGCCAGCGGGCCGTGATCGCCATGGCCCTCGTCGCCGGTCCGAGCGTGGTCCTCGCCGACGAGCCGACGAGCGGCCTCGACGTGCTGGTCCGCGTGCAGGTGCTGCGGCTGGTGCGCAGGATCGCCGCGGACCTCGGCTTGTCGCTCCTGCTCGTCTCCCACGATCTCCCGCTGGTGTCGCGTTGGTGTGACCGTGCCGTGGTGATGTACGCGGGCCGGATCGTCGAAGAGGCACCCGCAGGGGAGCTGCTCACCGCAGCATTGCATCCCTACACTCAGGGCCTGGCCCGGTCGCTCCCCCGGCTGCGGGGCCAGTTCGACCCGGTGCCGATCGGTGGAGAAGTGCCGGACCTCAGCCGACTTCCTCTCGGCTGCGCCTTCCAGGACCGATGCCCACGGGTTACGGACATCTGCAGGAAGCACGTGCCCCAGCTTGTCCCCGTCGCCGGCCACCGCGTCGCGTGCCATCTCTATGACGAGCGCCGCTGAGCCCCGCCTCCGTGTCGAGGGAGTGTGCAAGGTCTTCACCGCGGGCCGGCGGGGGACCGACGACACCGTCGCCGTGAAGGGCGTCTCCTTCTCGGTGGCGGCGGGTGAGACCTACGGATTGGTCGGCGGGAGTGGCGCAGGGAAGAGCACCGTCGCGCGGCTGGTCCTGCGGCTGCTCCCCGCAACGTCCGGGCACGTGTGGATCGACGGGCAGGAGATCATGGGATTGCGAGGCCGTCAGCTGCGCGACCTCCGACGCCGAGCGCAGATGGTCGCCCAGGACCCCTTCGGCGCCCTCCATCCCGCCATGCCCGTCCGGTCACTCGTCAACGAGCCCCTCGTGATCCAGAGGCTCGGGTCCCCGACCGAGCGTATGCAGCGGGTGGTACGCGCCCTCGAGGAGGTGGCGCTGTCGCCGGCGGCGACCTACCTCGATCGCTACTCGTCGGATCTGTCGGGCGGCCAGCGCCAGCGGGTGGCCATCGCGAGGGCCATCGTGTTGGAGCCTTTGTTGCTGGTCGCTGACGAGCCCACCTCGATGTTGGACGCGTCAGTGCAGATGGAGGTGCTCGCCATCTTCCGGCGCCTCCAAGCGGCGCGCGGTCTGAGCACGTTGCTGATCACGCACGATCTCGCTGTGGCCCGCTATGCCTGCGACCGCATCGGCGTGATGCGGGCGGGCGAGATCGTGGAGGAAGGCCCCGCGGAGCAGGTCATCACCGACCCGTCGCACGACTACACGCGGGCCTTGGTGGAGGCCGCCGAGGCGTGACGAAGAATTTCCTCGTGACGCTCGAGGCCGTCGCCACCGAGGCGAGCGACCGGCCCGTTCGTTCCCGCCGTCGAGCCGGGGACGAGGTCCTCGCCGGCGAGGAGCGGCCACACGTGGTTGCCGAGGAGGGCGGCGGCGGCCGAGCCGACGGCGCCGGCGCCGGCGGCCAGCAGCTGGCGGCGGGTGACACCGGGAGTCATCCCGGGGAGCGGCTCGAGGTCGCCCTGCGGACGACCCAGGTGGCGGCGCCGACGGCGAGAACGGCCGCGCCGGTGACCACGCTGGCCAGCGGAAGGGTGACGGCGAGGAGCACGCACCCGGCGACTCCGAGACCGGCGAGCGAGCGCGCCGCGCTGCGCTGCGCTGCGCTGCGCGCAGCGTCCACGCCGCGGCGTTGGCGATGGCGTAGTAGGCCAGCACGCCGAACGAGCTGAAGCCGATGGCGTGGCGCACGTTGGCGACGAGGGCGACGCCGGCGGCCAGCGCCCCGACGGCGACCTCGGCGCGATGCGGGACGCGATGGGTGGGGTGGACGGCGGCAAGCAAGTGGGGCAGCTCCCCGTTGGCGGCCATGGCGAACGTGGTGCGGCTCACCCCGACGATGAGCGACAGCAGCAC
>JALYMX010000552.1 GCA_030773495.1 Actinomycetota bacterium
CCGGGGAGCGCAGCACGCGCAGGGCGGCCAGGGCGGCGGCGGCGGCGGCCGGCGGGCCGGCGGTGGTGAACACGAAGGACCGGGCCCGGTTCACCACGAGGGCGCACAGGTCGGCGGGGCCGGCCACGAAGCCGCCCACCGAGGCGAGCGCCTTGGAGAGCGTGCCCACCCGCAGCACCACGCCGCGGGGGCCGGCGGGCAGCTCGGGGCCGAGGACGGCGTGGGCCTCGTCGAGCACGAGCAGGGCGCCCGCACGCGCACACACCTCGACCAGCGCCACCACGGGCGCGGCGTCGCCGTCCATGGAGTACACGGACTCGGCCACGACGAGGGCGCGCCCCGGTGCGGCTGCCACCGCCCGCTCCACCGCCGCCACGTCGCCATGGGGCACCACGACCACCTCGCTGCGGGAGAGGCGGCACCCGTCGACGATCGAGGCGTGGTTGAGCTCGTCGCTCACCACCCGCACGCCGGGCCCGCCGAACGCCTGCAGCACCCCGAGGTTGGCGGCGAAGCCGGTGGAGAACAGCACGGCCGCCTCGGCCCCCTTCCAGTCGGCCAGCTCGGCCTCCAGCTCACCGTGGACGGGCCGGGAGCCGGCGACCAGGCGGGCCGAGCCGGCGCCCGCTCCCCATTCGTCCAGGGCACGACGGGCGGCCTCGACGACGGCGGGGTGCCGGGTGAGCCCCAGGTAGTCGTTGGAGGCGAATGACACCGCCCGCCGGCCGTCGGGCAGCACCACCTCGGGGCCGGGCCCGTCGACGTCGCGCACCGCCCGCCAGCGCCCGGCGGCCCGGATGCGCCGGGCCTCCTCGGCGGCCCAGCCGTCCCAGTCGCCGCTCATCCCCGGGTCACCTCCTCGACGGCGTCGCCCAAGGCCCGCACGATGCGGTCCACCTCGCCCTCGGTGACCGTGAGGGGTGGCATGAGCACGACCACGTCGCCCAGCGGCCGCAGCAGCACGCCGCGGCGCACGGTGGCCGCGCACACGCGGCGCCCCCACCGGGCCGTGGGGTCGGGCGGGGCCAGCTCCACCCCGCCCATCAGGCCGTGGAGCCGAACGGCGGCCACACCGGGCAGGGGCAGGATCTCCGCCTCGAGCAGGGCGCCCAGCTGGCGGGAACGGGCGGCCACGTTGGCCAGCACGTGGCGCTCGTCGAGCAGCTGCAGGTGACGGAGGGCCACGGCGGCGGCCAGCGCGTTGCCGCCGTAGGAGTGGCCGTGGAGGAAGGCGCGGGGACCCGGCTCGGCGCCGAGGAAGGCGTCGTGCACGCGGGCCGAGGCGACGGTGGCCGACATGGGCAGGTAGCCGGCGGTGAGGCCCTTGCCCAGGCAGAGCAGGTCGGGGCGCAGGCCGCACTGCTCGGAGGCGAACAGGGTGCCGGTGCGACAGAAGCCGGTGGCCACCTCGTCGCAGACGAGCAGCACGTCGTGGTCGCGGCACGCCCGCCCCAGCTCGGCGAACTCTTCGGCCGGCGCCGCGTGCATCCCCCCGGCCGCTTGGACCAGGGGCTCGACGACCACGGCGGTGAGCTCGGCGGCGTGGTCGGCGACCATGGCGGCGGCGACGCCGAGGGCGCCGGGCTCGGCGAAGGACGGGGCCCGGTGCACCGGGAACCGCAGGGGGGCGAAGACGTCGGCGCCGAACCCCGAGCCCCCGAGCGACAAAGCGCCCACGCTGTCGCCGTGGTACCCGCCCTCGAAGGCGAGGAACGAGGCCCGCTCGGGGTGGCCCTCGTTCACCCTGAGCTGGAAGGCCATCTTCAGCGCCTGCTCCACCGCCGAGGCGCCGTCCGAGGCGAACATCACGTGCGGGCGGTCCACGGGGACCGCCCGGGCCAGGGCCTCGGCCAGCTCCACCACGGTTACGTTGCCGTGCCCGAGCAGCGTCGAGTGGGCCACCCGGTCGAGCTGGTCCCGCACCGCGTCGTCGAGCTCGGGCACGCGGTGGCCGAGAGTGGTGACCCACAGCGACGAGATGGCGTCGAGGTACCGGTTCCCGGCCACGTCGACCAGCTCGTGGCCCTCGGCCCGCTCCACGACCACCGGGCACTCGTCGAGGTAGCCGGCCATCTGGGTGAACCCGTGCCACACCACCGCCGCGTCGCGCTCGGCCCACGACCGGGCGCGCCCCGAGGCGTCTCCCACCGCCGCCTACCCGGCCCCGTCGACCGAGAGGTCCTCGGCCGCCTGGCGCACCTGCCAGTCCCGGTCGGAGCGGGCCCGCTCGAGGGCGGCCTCGACCTCGGGCCCCTCGAACGGGGCCAGGGCGAGGA
>JALYMX010000553.1 GCA_030773495.1 Actinomycetota bacterium
TCCTCGCCCTGGCCACGACGGCCGGCGGGCGGCGCCTGGGCCGCGCCGACCTGCCCGTCGCCGAGGACCTGGCCGCTCGGATCGCCGTCGCCGTCGACAACGCCCGGTCGCACCGGGCCCGCGTGCACCTGGCCCAGACCCTCCAGCGCAGCCTCCTCCCGCCGGCATTGCCCTGCATCGAGGGCATCCGCCTGGCCGCCCGCTACCACCCGGTGCGGGGTGGGGGCGAGGTCGGGGGGGACTTCTATGACGTGTTCCCGCTGGGCGACGGGCGCTGGGGCGCCGTCATCGGCGACGTGTGCGGCAGCGGGGCCCTGGCCGCCTCGCTGACCGCCCTCGTGCGCTACACCGTGCGGGCCGAGGCCAGGCGCGGCGACCCGCCCTCACTCGTGCTCCAGAACCTGCACCGGGCCGTGCTCGAGCAGGACCTCGGTGAGCGCTTCTGCACCGTCGCGCTGGCCTATCTGCAGCCCCGGGCCGCGGCCGTCGAGGTCACCGTGTCGTGCGCCGGCCACCCCCTCCCCCTCCTGTCGGGCCCCGAGGGGCCGATCCGGCCGGTGGGACGGCCGGGGAGCGCCATCGGCCTCGTCGAGCGGGCGGAGTTCTCCGACACCAGCGAGCTCGTGATCGGCGGCCAGGTGCTTGCCTTCTACACCGACGGCGTCATCGAGGCGCGCGACAGCGAAGGCCGTCTCGACGACCGCTTGCTGGAGGCCGCCCTGGCCCGGTCGGCGGGGCAGGGCCTCGAGGCTGTCGCCCAGGCCATCGAGGGCGACGTCCTCGCCCACTACGGCGGTGTGCCGCGCGACGACGTGGCCTTCCTCCTGGTGTCGCCCGAGGTGTCCCCCGAGCACCGGGGGCGGCCGAGCGGGTAAGGGCGGCCCTCGACGGGAAGGGTGACGCCATGGAGCGCTCAGGTGTCACGCCTCGTACCAGTGTCGTCTCTCCCGAGCTCACCGAGCTCGTCGCCGCACCGGGCCCGTTCGCCACCGTCTACCTGACCACGGAGTCGGCCGTCGACAACGCCGCGTACCACTCGGAGCAGCGCTGGCGGTCCCTGCGGGGCGAGCTGGCGGAGGCCGGCGCCACCGAGGAGATCCTCGGCGCCGTCGACCCCCTCGTGCCCGACGCCCACCAGGAGGGGAAGTGCCTGGGCGTGGTCGCCGGCGCCGGCATCCTTCACGTGGAGCACGACGCCGACCCGCCCCGGCGGGACATGGTCCGATGGGCGACGCTGCCGTCGCTCGTGCCGCTGCTGGAGTGGCGCCAGGCCCGCCCGCCCCACGTCGTGGTGGTCACCGACCGCCGCGGTGCCGACCTCGTCGTCGTCCGCCGTGAGCTGCCCGACGTGCAGCGGGAGGCAGGAGGGGCGGACGACCCGATCGCCCGGTCGTCGCCGGGCGGGTGGTCGCAGCGGCGGTTCCAGGAGCGGGCGGAGAACACCTGGGAGCACAACGCCGACGACGTGGCCCGGGAGATCACGCGTCTGGCCATGGCAACGGCGGCCCGCCTGGTCGTGGTGGCCGGCGACGTGCGCGCCGTGCAGCTGCTGCGCGACGCCCTGCCCGAGGAGGTGGCCACGATCGTCGAGGTCGTGCCGGGCAGCCGCTCGGTGGACTCGTCCTTCGGCGGCATCGCCGACGACGTGGCCGCCGCTGTGGAGGCGGCCGTCGCGGCCGACACCGACGCCCTGCTCGCCAAGTTCCGCGAGGAGCTCGGCCAAGCCGACCGGGCCGTCGACGGCGCCGTGGCCACGCTCGAGGCGCTGGCCATGGGACGGGTGGAGGTGCTCCTCGTGCACGACGACCCCGACGACGCGCGCACGGCGTGGTTCGGGCAGGAGCCCACCCAGGTCGGCGCCAACGCCGACACCGTCGCCGCGTTCGGGGCCGCACCGCCCGTCGAAGGGCGCCTGGTCGACGTGGCCGTGGCCGCCGCGCTGCGCACGGGCGCCGGCATCCGGGTCGTGCCCACCCCCGACTGGCCGCGCGAGGGCCTCGGCGCCATCCTCCGCTGGGGCGGGTGAGCCAGCCCCTCCCCGCGGTCCCGAGTACATAGCGGGCCGAAAAGGCCCGCTCTGTACTCGGGACGTGACGGCGAAGGTGAGAAGCCGGGCGCCACCGGGAAGGACGGGCCCATGGCAAACGACGACTCGAGCACGCAGCAGCAGCCCGACGCGGTGCAAGCGCCGACCGAGGGGGGTACCGGCACAGCGGAGACCGACGAGGGAGCGACGCTCGCCGACGAGCGCCAGGCCCACGCCGAGGGCGGCGCCGGTCAGCAGGGCCGAGGGCGCGTCCAGTAGGGCGCCCCGCCGCTGTCCGACCGGTGGACAATGACGCGGCGCGGGGGCACACTTCGAGGCGTGAGAGCGGAGCGCGCACCGCGTTCGCGCATCCAGGGGTGGTTCACCGACA
>JALYMX010000554.1 GCA_030773495.1 Actinomycetota bacterium
GCCCTCGAGGTCGCCGGCGCCCAGGTGTCCGCGCTCCGGCGCGAGGCCGGCGCCCTCGAGCTCCGAGTGTTCAACCCGACGCCGGAGCCAACCACCGTCCACGTGGCCGCCCGCTCGGGGTGGCTGGTGGACCTGAGGGGGCGCCCGCTCGCCCGCTTCGACGGGTCGTTCCCCCTCGGCCCGTGGGCCATCGCCACCGCCCGCCTGGACGGCGCCGGCGGCTGAGCCTCAGGCCCGCGAGGCGGTCCGCTCCAGGGACAGGTCGTCGATCTCCGCTCGCGCCTCGCGCAGCATCAGGGTCCCGATGACGTCGACCGCCCGCGTGCCGCCGTAGAGCACGGCGACCACCTGCTCGGCGATCGGCATCTCCACTCCGACGGTGGCAGCCAGGTCCAGCGCGGCGCGCGAGGTCTTGACGCCCTCGGCCACCATCCGCATCTCCTCGATCACGTCCTCGACGCGCCGGCCGCGGCCGAGCTGCTCGCCGACGTGGCGGTTGCGACTGTGCCGGGAGATGCACGTCGCCACCAGATCGCCCATCCCGGCCAGGCCGGCGAAGGTGAGGGGCTGGCCGCCCAGCGCCGTTCCCAGCCGGGTGAGCTCGGCCAGCCCCCGGGTCAGGAGGGCGGCCCTGGTGTTGTCCCCGAAGCCCATCCCGTCGGCCATCCCGCAGGCGATGGCAGTGACGTTCTTCAGCGCGCCGGCCAGCTCGCAGCCCACCACGTCGGGGTTGGTGTACACCCGGAACCCGTCGGTGCCGAGGAGCTGCTGCACGTCGACGGCCACGGCGTCGTCGTCCACCGAGACCACGCTGGCCGCCGGCTGGCCGGCCATCACCTCGCTGGCCAGGTTGGGGCCGGTCAGCACGCCGGCCGGTCGCCCCGGCGCCACCTCGGCCACGATCTCGGTCATGCGCTTGAGCGTGCCCTGCTCGAGCCCCTTGGCCAGGCTGAGCACCGGGATGCCGGGCGGAAGGTGGGGTCGGGCCAACTCGAGGATGGCGCGGAAGCCGTGCGACGGCACGGCCATCATGACGACGCTGGCGCCGGCCAGGGCCTCCTCGAGCGAGGCAGTGGCCGACAGCCCGGCGGGGAGCGCATGGCCGGCCAGGTACTCCGGGTTGCGGCGGGTGGCGTGGATGGCGCGGGCCAGGTCGGGGCGCCGCGCCCACATCACGGTGCTCGCCCGTCGGGCGGCGAGGGCGGCGACGGTGGTTCCCCACGACCCCGCGCCGAGAACCGCCACCCTCGTGCCCACGCCGTCACGTTACGCCGCTCCCCCGGCCTGGACGGGTCGAGAGGCGCCACCCCTACACTCGGCGCGTGGAGCGGGAGGAGTTCGTCGTCGCCCAGCTGTCGGACCTGCACTGCGGGTCGCCCTACTTCGACGCCGCCCTGCTCGAGGCCGCCGTGCGGGAGACCATCGCCGTGCAGCCCGATCTGGTGGTGGTCGGCGGGGACCTCACCACCGACGGCTACGCCCATGAGTTCCGGGCCGCCCAGCAGCACCTCCAGCCCCTGTTCGACGCCGGCCTCCGCGCCATCGTCATCCCCGGCAACCACGACTCCAAGAACGTGGGGTACCTGCACTTCCGCGACACCTTCGGCGTTGGCGAGGGTGTGGGGAAGGGCGACAGCGTGCTGCACGTCACCGGCGGCGCCGGGCTGTCCATGCGCGTCGTGGCCATCGACTCCTCGAAACCCGACCTGGCCGAGGGAGAGGTCGGGCGCGAGCGCTACGACTGGATCCGCCAGCAGTTCGCCGGCGAGGCCGACGTGCGCACCTTCGTGCTCCACCACCATCTGGTGCCCGTCCCGGGCACCGGGCGCGAGCGCAACACGGTGTGGGACTCGGGCGACGTGCTGTCGTTGCTGTGCGACCTCGGCGTCCACCTCGTGCTGTCCGGGCACAAGCACGTGCCGCACGTGTGGCTCGTCAACGACACCCTCATCGTCAACTCCGGCACGGTCTCGTCGTACCGGCTGCGCGGGTACACCCGGCCGTCGTACAACGTCATCGAGGTGACCCCCTCCATCATCAGGGTGACGTTGCGCTACCCGGGGATCGGCGAGCGGGTGGCGGCCGAGCTGGACCGCACCACCATGCGGCTCGACACCAGCCCGGAGCTGGCCGGCATGTTCTCCAAGACGGGATGGACGCCGTGAGCGGCGAGGTGGTGCGCATGTTCCAGACGGCGGTCGATCCTGCCGACCTCTCCGAGGTCCGCCGGCTGTTCGCCGACGACATCCTCCCGCTGTACCTCGAGCTCCCCGGCTGCCGCGGCGTCGAGCTGGTGGTGAGCGTCGACCACAACCCGGGCGGGCTGGTGGAGGGGGCGGCGGTGTCGCGGTGGGAGAGCCGCGAGGCGATGGACGCCGCGGTGGCGTCCCGCCCGGCCAAGGAGGCCCAGGTCCGCGTCGTCGAGCTGCTGCGCCAGGAGCCGGTGGTGCGGGTGTTCGAGGTCCTCGAACAGGGCGGGCCCTGACCACCGCCGTCCTCCTGCCCGTCAAGGCATTCGGCCTGGCCAAGGCGCGCCTCGCGCCCGCCCTGCCTCCCACGGCGCGCGCCGTCCTGGCCCGCACCATGGCCGACCACGTGCTCGCCGCCGCCCGGCCGCTGCCCACCGCCGTGGTGTGCGAC
>JALYMX010000555.1 GCA_030773495.1 Actinomycetota bacterium
TGGCGGCCGGGTCGGCCAGGGCCCGCCCGCCCAGGCCCGCCCGGGCCTGAGTCTGGTAGCCGGCCACGACCTCGGCGGCCAGGGCGCGCACGGCCGGGTGGTCGGAGAGGTCGACGCCGCGCCGGGAGACCTCGGTCAGGACCATGGCGCGCAGGTCCTCGTAAGCGTCGGCCACGACGGCCGGCGCAAGCGTCTCCGGCCGGGACTCGCCCGACAGCAGCGTCACGGCGTCCCCCCGGAAGCGACGGGCTCGGGCGCCGGCGCGAAGATCCGTTCCTCGAGGGCGGCGACGGCGCGCCGGAACCGGCGGCCGCCGACGAGCTCGGCGGCCCACTCGGCGGTGCGTACGGCGGGGTCCTCGGGGGCCAGGTTCACCGACGCCAGTCGGCCCCCGGCGTCGGTTCGCAGGCGCTCGACCACCTCGGCGGCTTTGAACGGCGAGCGGGGGACCCGGTTGACCAGGGCGTGCACCGGCCGGGACGGCACCAGCGGTGACGCCTCGGCCAGCCAATCGAGGAAGCGCAGCAAGCCCCGGGGCGACGCCTCGCACACGCCCACCACGGCGTCGGCCACACCGAGCGCGCCCCGGGAGGCGCCGAAGCGGTCGACCCAGCGGCTGAGGTCCTCCAGGTGGGGCCCGAGGTTGACCACCACAGCCGCCCACCGGGCCCGCAGGGCGTCGAGGAGGGCGGCCACGTCGCCGCCCCGGGCCAGCGCCCAGTCCTCCCGGTTGGCCAGGCCCACGACCACGTCGAACGCCAGCCGCTCGGCCGCAGCCAGCGCCGGGCGGGCCAGCGCGTCGAGGAGCGGGTCCGCGCCCTCGGCGCCCGGCTCGGGCACGTGGTGGACGGCGTCGAGGGCGTCGAGCAGGTGAGGATGGAGGCTGAGGCCCAGGCGGCGGGCCACGCCGGGGTTGACCTCGTCGACGTCGACCAGCACCACCGACCGCCGCTCGGCCACGGCGGCGGCGAGGGCCACGGCCACCTCGGTGGCGCCGGCGCCGGCCGGGCCGCCCACGGCCACCACCGTGCCGGCCGAGCGGGGATCGACGTCGAGGTCGAGGCCGGCGACGAGCTCGCCGAAGCGCTGGTCCACGCCCGCCTCGGGCACCACGGTACGGAGGGCCGCCACCAGCTCCTCGGGCCCGCACCCGAGGGGCAGCACCAGGTCGACGCCCAGGCGCTCCAGATAGACCCGGCCGGCGTCGTCGGAGGCGGCCGGGTCGTAGACGCCGACCACCCGCACGGCCCGGGCGCGAAGCGCGGCCACGTAGGTGGGGGTGAGGAACGACGCCTCGTCGTCGACCACCATGGCGTCGATGTCCTCGTCCATGCCGACCCGGGGGTCGCGCACCAGGCGCAGGGCGACGCCCACCACGTGGTCGCGCACGTAGCGCTGGAGCTCAGCGCGCCACGGACGGGCGCTGAACACCACGCCGACCGACAGCTCGCGCATCACTGCCCCTCGAAGGGGACCAGGCGGGGCGCCACCTCCACCGGCGTCGCCGCCGTGGAGCGGACGACCTCGAGCTTGCCGTCGGCCAGCGCCTCGGCCACGGCCAGGGCCTCCTCGGCGTCCACCCGGACCACCACGTGGAACTCCCGCGATCCGGCGGCCAGGCCCCGCTCCGGTCGGCCCGGGCCCACACTCGCCACCTCGGCCCCGGTCACCACGTAGCGCGCCACGCCCTCGACCACGTCGATGACGTCCACCCGGTCGCCGGCCCGCAGCGCCCCACCGGCGGCGTGCTCTCGGGCCACCGGGATGCTCAGCCACCGCAGCCCGTCGGCCTCCTCCTCGGAGGCCAGCGCCTGGCGGAGCACGGGCTGGCCTGCCGCGATGGCCTGCGTCGCCACCCGCTCGCCACGTCCGAGCTCGGCCGGGGCGAGGAACTGCCCGGCCAGCTCGGAGTCGGCCGGCAGCTCGACCCACCGCACCTGTGCGGGCGAAACGGCACCCCCCGCCGGGACGTCCTCGGTGGCCACCGCCACCCGCACCGTCGCGCCGCGGTCGTCGAGGGCGGCGGCCACCAGCACGAACGCCAGC
>JALYMX010000556.1 GCA_030773495.1 Actinomycetota bacterium
GCGCCTGGCCGGCGGCCGCGACCCGCTCCGGGTCGTCCTCGGCGCCGCGCCGTCCGGCGCCGCCGTGCACCCGGCGGTGGAGGTGTCCGGCGACCTCGGCGAGGTCCTCGACGAGCTCGGCCGGCGGGGCGTGGTGCAGCTGCTCGTCGAGGGCGGCGCCACCGTGGCCCACGGTTTCCACGCCGCCGGCCTCGTCGACCGCTACGTGCTCTACCTGGCCCCCGCCCTCTTCGGGGGCGACGACGCCCGGGCCATGTTCGCCGGCGCCGGCGCGCCCACCATCGACGCCGTGTGGCGCGGCCGTCTCGTCGACGTGGCCCGCCTGGGCGACGACCTGCGGGTGGAGCTGGCCCCCGCCGAGGTACCCGAGGTGGCGGAATGTTCACCGGCATAGTCGAGGAGATGGGCCGCCTGCGCGAGCGGCGGGACGGGCGGTTCAGCTTCGAGGCCTCCGTGGTCGTCGACGGCCTGCGGGTGGGCGACTCGGTGGCGCACAACGGGTGCTGCCTCACCGTGGCCGAGGTGGGGGAGGGCTGGTACGGAGTCGACGTGGTGGCCGAGACGCTGGCGCGCACCGACCTCGGCCACCTCCGCCCGGGCGATCCCGTCAACCTGGAGCGGGCCGTCGTGGCGTCGGGGCGCATGGGCGGTCATCTGGTGCAGGGCCACGTGGACGCCGTCGGTGAGATCCTGCGCCCCGCTCCCGACCTCGAGGTGGCCCTCCCGCCCGGGCTGGCCCGCTACGTCGTGAAGAAGGGCCCCATCGCCGTGGACGGCTGTAGCCTCACCGTCGTCGACGTGGACGAACGCCGGTTCACCGTCGCCGTGGTGCCCCACACGGCGGCCACCACCACGCTCGGGTGGAAGGGGCGGGGGGCGCCGGTGAACCTGGAGGTCGACCTGTTGGCCAAGTACGTGGAGAAGCTGTTCGGGAGGGACGGCTAGTGCCGTTCGCCGACATCGACAAGGCCGTGGCCGCCGTGGCCCAGGGCGAGATGGTGGTGGTCGTCGACGACCACGACCGGGAGAACGAGGGCGACCTCATCCTGGCCGCCGAGCACGCCACGCCAGAGAAGATCACCTTCTTCGTCCGCCACACCTCCGGCGTCATCTGCATGCCGATGCTCGGTGAGCGCCTCGACGAACTGGGCCTGCCGCTCATGGTCCTCGACAACACCGAGTCGCAGCGCACGGCGTTCACCATCAGCGTGGACTACCGCCCGGGCACCAGCACGGGCATCTCGGCCGCCGACCGGGCGGCCACCATCCGCGCCCTCATCGACCCGGCCACCCGGTCCGCCGACCTGGCCAAGCCCGGCCACATCTTCCCGCTGCGCTACCGCCGGGGTGGGGTGCTCAAGCGGGCCGGCCACACCGAGGCCGCCGTGGACCTGGCCCGCCTGGCGGGGCTGTACCCCGCCGGCGTGCTGTGCGAGGTCGTGCGCGACGACGGCGAGATGGCCCGCCTGCCCGACCTGGAGGCGTTCGCCGCCGAGCACGGGCTGCTGGTGATCTCCATCGCCGACCTCATCCGCTACCGCCGCCAGAAGGACAAGCTGGTCAAGCGGGTGGCCGAGGCCCGCATCCCCACGCCCTACGGCGAGTTCACCTGCTATGCCTACGAGTCGGTGCTGAACGGCGACCAGCACCTCGCTCTGGTGAAGGGGGCGGTGCAGGGCGAGCCCAACGTGTTGGTGCGCGTGCACAGCGAGTGCCTCACCGGCGATGTGTTCGGCTCCATGCGCTGTGACTGCGGGTGGCAGCTCGAGGCGGCCCTGGCGCGCGTGGCCGAGGAGGGCCTGGGCGTCGTGGTGTACCTGCGGGGCCACGAGGGCCGGGGGATCGGCCTGGCCCACAAGCTGAAGGCCTACCGGCTCCAGGAGCAGGGGCGCGACACCGTCGACGCCAACCTCGACCTCGGCCTCCCCGTCGACAGCCGGGAGTACGGCATCGGCGCCCAGATCCTCGTCGACCTCGGCATCACCACCATGCGCTACATGACCAACAACCCGGCCAAGTACGGGGGCCTCGACGGCTTCGGCCTCGAGATGGTGGAGCGCGTCCCGCTCGAGTCGGCGCCCAACTCCGAGAACCATCACTACCTGCGTACGAAACGGGACCGCATGGGCCACCACCTGGGGAGCCTCGGTGACCTCCTATAGCGGCCGGCGCACGGGCGAGGGCGTGCGCGTGGCGCTGGTGTGCGGGCGGTTCAACGAGCTGGTCACCGAGCGGTTGCTGTCGGGGGCCCGCGAGGGCCTGGTGCGCCACGGCGTGGACGAGGCGTCCGTCACCGTGGCGTGGGTGCCGGGGGCGTTCGAGCTGCCCCTCGTGGCCGCCCGCCTGGCGTCGTCGGGCCAGTTCGATGCTGTCGTGTGCCTGGGCGCCGTCATCCGCGGCGCCACCGCCCACTTCGACCACGTGGCCGGGCAGTGCGCAGCCGGTGTCCAGCGCGCTCAGCTCGACAGCGGCGTGCCGGTCGTGTTCGGCGTGCTCACCACCGACACCGTGGAACAGGCGCTCGACCGGGCGGGGGGCAAGGCCGGCAACAAGGGCTTCGACGCCGCCGCCACCGCGCTGGAGATGTGCGACCTGCTGCGCCAGCTGCCGGGGCCGGCGCTGGCGGCCGGGGACGGGGGCTGAGCGTGCTGCGCCTGGTGCTGCCCAAGGGATCACTCGAGAAGTCGACCCTCCAGCTGTTCGAGGACGCCGACCTCCCGGTCCGGCGCAGCTCCGACGTCGACTACACGGCCACCATCGCCGACCCTCGCATCTCCAGCGTGCGCATCCTCCGTCCTCAGGAGATCCCGCGGTACGTGGCCGAGGGCCTGTTCGACATGGGCATCACCGGCCGCGACTGGATCGACGAGACGGCCAGCACGGTGGTGTCGCTCGGCGAGCTCCACTACTCCAAGGCCACCGCCCGGCCCATCCGGGTGGTGCTGGCCGTGGCCGCCGACTCGCCCGTGGAGAAGACGTCCGACCTCCCGCCGGGCGCCCGGGTGCACACCGAGTACCCCGAGCTCACCCGCCGCTACCTCCGCCGGCACGGCGTGGAGGCCGAGGTCACCCTGTCCTACGGGGCCACCGAGGCCAAGGTGCCCGACATCGCCGACGCCGTGGTGGAGATCACCGAGACCGGGCGGGCGCTGAAGGCGGCGGGCCTGCGCATCGTCGACACCGTCCTGGTGTCCTACACCGAGCTCATCGCCAACCCGGCGGCCTGCGAGGACCCAGCCAAGCGCCATGCCATGGCCCAGGTCCTCACCCTCTTGCAGGGGACGCTTGAGGCCCGCGGCAAGGTGCTGGTGAAGCTCAACGTGAGCGAAGCCGACCTGCCCGGCGTCATCGGCCTCCTGCCGGCCATGCGGGCGCCCACGGTGTCCAAGCTGTTCGGCGAGGCCGGCTACGCAGTGGAGACCGTCGTGCCCAAGTCCGAGATCAACATCCTGATCCCGGCGCTGCGCGACCAGGGGGCCACCGACATCATCGAGCTCCCGCTGGCCAAGATCGTCCACTGATGGCGCGGGGGCGGGTGGCCGAGTACGACGACCACAAGGGCTACGGCTACCTGGAGACGCCCGACGGCCGGCGGCTGTTCTTCCA
>JALYMX010000557.1 GCA_030773495.1 Actinomycetota bacterium
GATGGGCGAGGGCACCACGGTCACCGTCGACGTGCCGCTCCCGACCGGCGCCACGGGCGCCGAGGCGGGACGGACGCCGGCCTAGGCGGCGCCCTTCTCCAGGTCGGCGCTGTACTCGCCGGTACGGGCCAGGCCGTTGCACCGGGAGCGGTGGTACAGCGCCGACTGCCCGGCCTCGGCGTTGGCCGCCTCGCCCTTCCACGCCAGCAGCGCCGGGTCCTGCAGCGCCCGCCCGTAGGAGAAGCTGAGCTCCCAGGGATGGGGGCCGAGCTTGTTCATGGCGTTGAGGTGCTCGGTGGCGACCTCGGCGCTCTGGCCACCGGAGAGGAAGGCGATCCCGGGGACGGCGGCGGGCACGGTGCGGCGCAGGCACGTGACGGTGGCCTCGGCCACCTCCTGCACGCTGGCCTGCGTCGGGGACTTCTTCCCCGAGATGACCATGTTCGGCTTGAGGATCATGCCCTCGAACTGCACGCGATGGGCAGCGAGGGCGTCGAACACGGCGTGCTGCGTGGCCTCGGTGACCGCGAAGCAGCGATCGATGTCGTTGTCGGCGTCCATGAGGACCTCGGGCTCCACGATGGGGACGAGCCCGCCCTCCTGGCACAGCGCCGCGTAGCGGGCCAGCGCGTGGGCGTTGGCCTCGATGCAGTACCGGCTGGGGATGCCGTCGCCGATGGTGATGACGGCCCGCCACTTGGCGAACTTGGCGCCTAGCTCGACGTACTCGGCGATCCGCTCGCGCAGCCCGTCGAGGCCCTCGGTGATCTTCTCTCCCGGGGCGTTGGCCAGGTCCTTGGCGCCGGTGTCGACCTTGATGCCGGGGAGGATGCCGTGGTCCTGGAGGACCTTGGGGAACGGCACGCCGTCGGCCGTCGACTGCCGGATCGTCTCGTCGTAGAGGATCACGCCGCTCACGAACTCCTCGAGCCCCGGCGTGGTGAGCAGCACCTCGCGGTACGCACGGCGGGTCTCGAAGGTCGACTCGACGCCGATGGCCTGGAACCGCTTGGTGATGGTGCCCGAGCTCTCGTCGGCGGCCAGGACCCCCTTCCCGGGCGCCACCATGGCCCGGGCGGTTTCGTTGAGATCGTGCGCGCTGATGGCCCTCGTCCTCCTCGTGCGGCTTCCTGCGCCGAATCCTACGGTCCGGCCCGCCCGCTGTCACCTTGGCCACGGGGCGCGGGGCGCAGCCGGAACGGGTCACCGCCGTCGCCCGCCGCGCACAGGTGCCGGAGCATGAGGGCGGCGGTGGGTCCCAGCTCCTCGCCCGCCCGCCCCACCACGTGCCACTCCCGGCGCAGCGGCAACGGCCCGTACCGCCACTCCTCGAGGGCGCCGCCGTC
Organism: Actinomycetota bacterium; assembly: GCA_030773495.1. Lineage (GTDB taxonomy): Bacteria > Actinomycetota > Acidimicrobiia > Acidimicrobiales > JALYMX01. The sequence continues at coordinate 1,347 of JALYMX010000557.1, forward strand.
GAGGGCGTGGGCCGCCGCGTCGCGCGAGATCAAGGTGACGCCCAACCCCACCTGCACGCTCTCGAGGATGGCGCCGTTGGACCCGACGGAGAGCACCGGCGGGTCGAGCTCCAGCTCTCGCAACAGCTCCTCGGTGGTGCCGCGCGTGCCCGACCCGGGCTCGCGCAGGAGCCACGTGGCCCTGGCCAGCGTCTCGAGGTCCACCCGCCGCGTGCGCCCCGGCGCCTCGTCCTGGGCCGGCGCCACGACGACCAGCGTGTTGGCCCGCGTGGCCAGCGTGGTGAATCCGCCGCCCACCGGCGGCCGCCCGCCGATGGCCAGGTCCACCTCGGAGTGGCCCAGGAGATCCCACACGCGCCGGCGGTTCCCGACCTCCAACGCCACCTCGGCCTCCGGGTACTTCTGGCGGAACGAGGCCAGCAGCCGGGGGACGATGCGTTCGCCGGCCGTCGTCACGGCGGCGAGGCGGACCCGGCCACGCTCGGGGTGGGAGTGGCCGACGGCGGCGCTGACGGCCACGTCGAGCAGGCCCAGGGCCTGGCGGGCGTGGTGGGCGAAGGCCTCCCCGGCCGGTGTGAGGCGCAGCCCACGTCCTTCCCGCGCCACCAGCGCCACCCCGACCTCCTTGGCCAGGGCGGCCAACGCCGCCGACACCGCAGGCTGGGTGACCACCAGCCGCTCAGCCGCCCGGCGCACCGACCCGGTGGCGGCGACGGCGAGGAACGTACGGACCTGGCCCAGGGTCACACCCCGCACCATACATCATCTTTCCGTGATGTTCCGGCGCGAGAATCTTCAACGGGCACCTGCCGTCGCCGCCGGCAAGATGACCACAGCGAACAAGGGGGAACCCATGGCAGAGAACGGAAAGAAGGGCGCCCAGGCCCTTGGAGGGCAAGGAGCGCTGGGGAGCGGGCGTCATCCCGTACGCCAAGATGGGGTACTACGAGCCCGACTACGAGCCCAAGGACACCGACACCATCGCCGCGTTCCGGGTGACGCCCCAGCCGGGCGTCCCGCCGGAGGAGGCCGGGGCGGCGGTGGCCGGCGAGTCGTCCACCGCGACCTGGACCGTGGGGCCGAGCGCCTCCCCGACGACGCCCAGGTGGACGTCGACTCCGAGCACGCGTCGGTCCATACGCAGGAGGTGCTGGAGCGACTGGACCAGGAGCTCGTCGGCCTGGAGCCGGTGAAGTCCCGCATCCGCGAGATCGGCGACCTGCTGCTCGTGGACCGCCTACGGCGCCGGTTCGGCGTCGCCTCCACCCGCCCCACGCTGCACATGTCGTTCACGGGCAGCCCCGGCACGGGCAAGACCACGGTGGCGCTGCGCATGGCCGAGCTGCTCCATCGCCTCGGTTATCTGGCCAAGGGCCACCTGGTGAGCGTCACGCGCGACGACCTGGTGGGTCAGTACATCGGCCATACCGCCCCGAAGACCAAGGAGGTCCTCAAGCGGGCCATGGGCGGCCTGCTCTTCGTCGACGAGGCGTACTACCTCTACCGCCAGGAGAACGAGCGGGACTACGGGCAGGAGACCATCGAGATCCTGCTGCAGGTGATGGAGAACAACCGCGAGGATCTCGTGGTCATCCTGGCCGGTTACAAGGACCGGATGGACCAGTTCTTCCAGTCCAACCCGGGCATGGGCTCCCGCATCGCCCACCACATCCACTTCCCCGACTACACGCTCGACGAGCTGATGGCCATTGCCAACCTCATGCTGGCCGAGCAGCAGTACGAGTTGTCGGAGGAGGCCGAGGCCGGCGTTCCGCGACTACCTGGAGCGGCGCATGCAGCAACCACGGTTCGCCAACGCCCGCAGCGTGCGCAATGCCCTGGAGCGCGCCCGCCTGCGTCAGGCCACCCGCATCGTCTCGCGTGGCGGGAAGCTCTCGAAGGCCGACCTCATGTGCCTCGAGACGGAGGACATCCTGAAGAGCCGGGTCTTCTCCGACACCGAGGCCGAGGGCGCCACCGGGGACGGGCAGCCCGACGGGCAGCCGGCCCACGAGGCGCAGCAGCCGCAGCAGGCCACGGCCTGAGCACTACCCCGCCTCGACGAGGCGGGACAGCGTCGCCGCGTCGAGCACGCCGGTGCAGCCGGTGCCGTGCGGGTCGGCCAGGACCCGGGCCGGGCGGCCCTCCTCGCCGAAGTCGTCGAGCACCAGGTCGGCGGCGCTCGTATCGTGCCCGGCCGTGTAGCCGTTCACCACCACCGCGCAGCGCAGCCCTGCCTCCCGCGCCGACTCGAGGCCCTCGGCCGAGTCCTCCACGGCCACCACGGCCTCGGCGGGCACGCCCAGCCGCTCCACCGCTCGCACGAAGGCCTCCGGATCGGGCTTGCGGGCCGCCACCTCGTCACCGGTCACGACCACCTCGAAGCGGGCGCCGGGCGTGGCCCGCTCCAGCACCCGCTCGACCCACCCCCGGCTGCCGGTGGTGGCGACGGCCAGGCGGCACCCCTTCTCGGCCAGGTCGGCCAGCAACCGCATGACTCCAGGGCGAGCCTCGACCCTCCCCGCCTCGATCAGCTCCGTCATGATCGCCGTCTTGCGCTCGTGCAACGCGGCGGCCAGCTCGTCCCGCTCGGCGTCACCCACCCCCTGCGACTCGAGGTAGCGAGCGATGCGGCGTCGGCCGCCAGTGACGCGGAGGAGCTCCCCGTACTCGTCCTCGTCCCACCGGTAGGGCAGGCCGAACTCCTCGAAGGCCAGGTTGAACGCCACGCGGTGGCCGTGGCGCTCGCTGTCGACCAGCGTGCCGTCCACGTCGAACACGACGGCGGCGAGACCGAGCACCGCTGGCGGAGCGCGATCAGGCGGGTGGGCCACCCACAGGGGGTGGGCCCTCGGGGAACACGTCCTCCCACTCGCCGGCGGCCGACGCCCGCAAGCGGGCGAACGACTCGTCGATGTCGGCGCCCCACAGGTCCCACGTCGACATCCGGATGCCGAGCACCTGAATAGCGACGGGAGCGGCGAGGAGGGTCTCGCCGTCGAGGAAGGTGATCCCCTCGCCCTGCAGGGCCTGCTCGACAGCGCGCTTGGCGCCCTGCAGGTCTTCGGGGAGGTCGGCACGGAGCAGGAAGCTACGGGGGCCGATGCGAATGGCGGCGGCCACGTCGCCCCCGGCGACCAGAACCGCTCCTTCGATGTGGAACTGCGCGGAGTGAACTTGGCTGGGCTCGTCTCGCACGAAGGCGGCAAGCACCGTCGCGTCGTCGACGCGGTCGCCGGCGGGCTCTCCGAACGGAGGGAGGAGCCCGCCGGCCACGAACGTCTTAGCGGGCGACGCGCTCGGCCCGGCTGGCCGCGTCCTCGAGCCCGGCGGCGACCGCCGAGAGGTTGGAGTTGATGCGGTCGGCGGCGGGGCCGATGACCGCGCACTGGGTCTCGACGGCGCGCACACCGAAGGTGACCTTGGACAGGGTGCGGGAGATCCGGTTGAGCTGCCCCGCCACGCGGTTGAGGAAGAACCCCAGGACGGCGACGAAGAGCACGATCTCCAAGACGGTGAGGAAGATGCGGAGGGTCATCGACGGGCTCCCTTCGCGGCCAAAAGTTCGACGTGGCGCTGGACCTCTTCGCCGACCTCCTCGGTACGAGCCGCCGTCTGCTGGAGCATCCAGCTGGTGGCGGTGTTGGCGGCCAACCGGGTGGCGGTGTCCCAGACGTCACCCACATTGCGGTCGATGTCGTCGACGAAGCTCACCAGCAGCGACAACAGCACGATGACGGCGATGATGACCACGGCGCCCATGCCGAGCGTGATCCACCAGAACGTCACGTGCTCGGACTGCAAGCCGAGCAGCAAGGCAGCGTTCACTGCATCCCTCCCAGAGCCACCCGTGCCTCCTCGGCGTTGCGGGCGATCAGTTTCAACTCCTCATTGACCTTGTCGACCTCCCACAACGGGAGCGTGCTCACTCGAGCCTGGTCGAGGGAGGCCGTGATGGCCTCCGCCTGCACGCCGATCCGCCGAGCGAGGCCGAGGATGATGGCCACCAGCACCACGACCGCTGAGATGACCACCAGAGCGATCACGAAGCCGACGTACCACCCCGTGAGCACGGCCTCTGCCGCTAACACCACACCACTCATGCGACCCCCTTCTGTCTGGGTGTGGCGTCACCATAGACGTATTGCAGCTAGGTGGTCAATGCACATTGGCGGGTCCTCGCCGAGCCCGGTGCTGATGGGGGCGATGATCGCACACGGCGTGCGCCCCGTGCCGTCAGGCCCGCGGCCCGCAACCTGGGCAGGTGCAGGTAGCGTGAAGGCGTGACCGACTTCCACCCGGCCGACCCTTCCGCCGCCGAGACCACGGCGCCGGACGACGACGCCGGGAGCTCTCCCCCGTACACCGCTGCGCAGCACGGCGCCGAGGCTCCGGCTCCCGCTGCCGGGGCTCCCTCACCGGCGGGCGTGTCCGACCCGCCGGCCCCGCCCGTCGTGCCGCCTGCGCCTGCTGCACCCTCCGGAGGCACAC
>JALYMX010000558.1 GCA_030773495.1 Actinomycetota bacterium
CCCCGGCGCGCTGGTGCGGCCGGAGGACGTGGCCAAGGCCCGCAAGGTGGAGCTGCTCGGGCGGGCCGACGACGCCGCCCGCCGCGCCGGCAAGGAGGTGGCCCAGGTGGCCGCCGGGTACGCCGACGGCACCCGGCGCATCCAGGTCGCCAACTCCGACGGCCTCCTGGCCGAGGACGAGGTCGTGCGCACCCGCTTCGGCGTCACCGCCGTGGCCGCCGGCGACACGGGCATGCAGACGGGCTACGAGAGCGTGGCCCGGGCCGCCGGGTTCGAGCTGTTCGACGAGGTCGACGTGGAGGCGGTGGCCGAGCGGGCGGCCGAGCGGGCCGTCACCAAGCTGGCCGCCCGGCCGGCGCCGAGCGGCGTGGTGCCCGTGGTCATCGCCGCCGGGCGGGGCGCCGTGCTGTTCCATGAAGCCTGCGGGCACGGCCTGGAGGCCGACCACATCGAGAAGCGGTCGTCGGTGTACCACGGCCGGGTCGGTGAGATGGTGGCCAGCCCCGAGGTGACCCTCGTCGACGACGGCACCCTCGGGGGCGAGTGGGGCGCCTTCTCCATCGACGACGAGGGCCGGCCCGCCCAGCGCAACGTCCTCATCGACGGCGGCGTGCTCACCGAGTACATGTGGGACTTCCTCCGCTCGCGCAAGGCGGGTCGCGCCTCGTCGGGCAACGGCCGGCGCCAGAGCTACCAGCACCTCCCGATGGTCCGCATGACCAACACGTACCTGCTGGGCGGGGTGGAGAGCGCAGCCGAGCTGGTGGCGCAGACGCCCGTCGGCGTCTTCGTGGCCCAGATGGGTGGCGGCCAGGTGAACACCGCCACCGGCGACTTCGTGTTCGGGATGACCGAGGCCTACCTCATCGAGGGCGGCAAGATCACCGCCCCGCTGCGCGACGCCAACCTCATCGGCAACGGCCCCGAGGTGCTCCGCAACATCGACGCCGTCGCCGACGACTTCGCCATGGCCGGTGGCGGGGGCATGTGCGGCAAGAACGGGCAGTCGGTGCCGGTCGGCATGGGGCAGCCCACGCTGCGGGTGAGCGGGATCACCGTCGGCGGCACCGCCCGGTGACACACGGGGCGCGAGGGCGCCGGTGAGCGAGCCGCTGCTCGACCTGGCCCGGCGGGTGGCCGGCTGGGCCCGCGACGGCGAGCAGGTGGAGGCCTACGTCGCCCGCAGCCGCGACACCGACGTGGTGGTCTACGACGGCGAGGTGGAGTCCCTCTCCTCGGCCACCTCCGAGGGCGTGGGCGTGCGGGTGGTCGCCGACGGCCGCCAGGGCTTCGCCTACGCCGGGTCGCTCGACGAGCAGGTGGTGGCCGAGACGTTGGCCGAGGCCCGCGACAACGCCGCCTTCGGCACGCCCGACGAGCACCTCGGCCTGGCCGTGCCCGACGGCGTGGCCCCGACCGACCTCGACCTGTGGCGGGAGGAGCTGCTCGAGCTGCCCACCGACGCCAAGGTGGCCATGGCCCTCGAGCTGGAGCGGCGGGTGAAGGGGGGAGACGCCCGCATCCGCTCCGTCGAGTCGGCCAACTACGGCGACGGGGCGGTGGAAGCGGCCGTGGCCACGAGCACCGGGATCGCCGCCGCGTCCCGCCGCACCGGCTGCTACGTCTCGGCCTACGCGCTGGCCGGGGACGGCGACGAGACCCAGACGGGCGGCGGGTTCTCGGTGCGCCGCAGCCCGGCCGAGCTCGACGTGGAGGAGGCCGGCGCCGACGCCGTGGAGCGGGCCACCCGCCTGCTCGGCGCCCGCAAGCCGCCCTCGGCCCGGCTGGCGGTGGTGTTCGACCCCCGCGTCACCACCACGCTGTTGTCCATCCTCGGCGGCACGCTGAGCGGCGAGGCGGTGCTGAAGGGCCGCTCGTTGTTCGCCAACCGGCTGGGCGAGGAGGTCGCCCACACCGGCGTGACGTTGGTGGACGACCCCACCGACGCCCGGGCCTACGGGGCCGCCGCCTTCGACGCCGAGGGCCTGGCCTGCCGCCGCAACGTGCTGGTGAGCGAGGGCGTGCTCGGGCGCTTCCTCTACAACACCCACGCCGGCCGCCGGGCCGGGGTGGCGTCCACCGCCTCGGCCGTGCGGGGCGGGTTCAAGACCACGCCGGGCGTGGGGTGCCGCGCCCTCAGCCTGCTGCCCGGCGAGCGCAGCCAGGAGGAGATCGTGGCCCTCGTGGGCGACGGCCTGCTGGTGCAGTCCGTCACCGGCGTGCACTCCGGCGTCAACCCGGTGAGCGGCGACTTCTCGGTCGGTGCCGAGGGGCTGATGATCCGTGGCGGCGCGCTGGCCGAGCCGGTGCGCGAGGTCACGGTCGCCTCCACCATCCAGCGCATGCTGCTCGACGTGGTGGCGGTGGGCAACGACCTCGAGTGGCTGCCGGGCTCGGCCGCCGGCGTCACCGTGGTCGTCGCCGACATGAGCATGAGCGGCTCCTGACCAGGCCGACCCCCGCTCGTCGTTGCCCGTCGTCCACGCCATCGTCCTCGGCATCGTCCAGGGGCTCACCGAGTTCCTGCCCGTCTCGTCGAGCGGCCACCTGGTGCTCGTGCCGTGGCTGTTCGGCTGGGACGACCTGGCCCGCGACCCGGAGCTGAAGCTGACGTTCGACGTGGCCCTCCACGCCGGCACCTTCGTGGGCGCCGCCGCCTACTTCCGCCGGGACCTGACCGCGCTGGGCGCCGCCGCCGTGCGCTCGCTCCGCCGCCGCTCGGTGCAGGAGCAGGACGAGCGCCTGGCCTGGCTGCTCCTGGTGGCGTCGCTCCCCACCGCTGTCGTCGGCGTCGTGCTCGATTCGCTGTTGCGGGACCGAGTCGGGCCGGAGTGGCTGATCGGCGTCCTGCTGGTGGCGTTCGGCGTCGTGCTGTGGTGGGCCGACCGGCTCCCGGGCCGGCTCGACCAGGACCGGTTCCGCCTGTGCCACGCCTTGTTGATGGGGACGGCCCAGGCCGCCGCCCTCCAGCCCGGCGTGTCGCGCTCGGGGGCCACCATCTCGATGGGGCGGTGGCTCGGCTTCGAGCGCGACGCCGCCGCCCGGCTGTCGTTCCTCATGAGCCTGCCCATCATCGGCGGGGTCGGGGTGTACAAGGGGCTGGAGGTGATGGCCGAGGGCGGGCTGCCCCCGGGCCTCGCCGCCGCCTTCGCCTCGGGCATGGTGGCCTCCGGCGTCACCGGGTTCGCCGCCGTGTGGGGCCTGCTGCGCCTGGTGCGCCGGCGCTCGTTCGCCCCGTTCGTGGCCTACCGGATGGTGGCGGGCACCGCCGTGGTGGCCGTCGCCGCGTCATCGTTGCGATGACCGGTAGGGGCGGGTCCCTCACGCCGGTGAGGTGAGGGCCAGGGCCACCGTCCCCCGGGCCACGGCGAAGGCCACGCGTGGCGCCTCGCCGGCCTCCACGCCCACGGTGACCCATTCCTCGCCCACGTCGAGCACCAGCGCGCCTTGGGCGACGGGGAACGTGGGGGGCCCGCCGTCGCCCTCGCCGTCGCCCTCGCCGGCGCCCTCGCCCGTGTCGAACGTGGCCAGCACGTCCACCCGCTGGCCGGGGCGCAGGGCGAGGG
>JALYMX010000559.1 GCA_030773495.1 Actinomycetota bacterium
GCCCAGCCGCTGCCGCTCCACGCGAGCAGCGGCGATCACCGGGGCGGGGCCGGCCAGCAGCGAGCCCACCGGGGCGCACAGGCCCTTCGACAGGCACGACATCACCGTCGTCACCTCGGCGCAGTAGGCGGCGGCCGGCGTCGAGGTGGCCACCTCGGCGTTGAACAGGCGGGCGCCGTCCATGTGGACGGGCAGGCCGCGGGCCGCCTCACGCACCGCCTTCAGCTCGGCCAGCGGGAACGGGGCGCCGTCGGCCGGCATGTGGGTGTTCTCGACGCACACCAGCGCCGGGCGGGGCTGGTGGTGCTCCGCCGCCTCGACCACCCACGCCACGTCGCCCGCCCGCACCACCCCGCCGTCGTCGGGTACGGGGTGGATCTGGACGGCGGCGTTGCGGGCGGCGCCGCCCTGCTCGTAGACCACCAGGTGCTGGCGAGCCCCGGCCACGACGGTGGACCCCGGCGGGGCCAGGACCCGCAGGGCCAGCTGGTTGGCCATGGTGCCGGTGGGGACGAACAGGGCGGCCTCCATCCCCACCCGCTCGGCGTAGGCCTCCTGCAGGCGGTTGACCGTCGGGTCCTCGCCGTAGAAGTCGTCGCCCACCTCGGCCTCGGCCATGGCCCGCCGCATGGCCGGCGTGGGGCGGGTCACCGTGTCCGAACGCAGGTCCACCACGCCGCCGGCCATGCGGGGAGGCTACGGGACGGGGCGCGGTGCGAAACTGCGGCGATGACGCCCCGATGACCGCTGACCCGGCGCCCGACGGCGCCGACCTCCTCGCCCTCGCCGTCGAGGCCGCCACGGCGTCCGGCGAGCTCCTGCTGTCCCGGCAGGGTGAGCTGCCGGCGCTGGTGGCCACCAAGACCAGCGACACCGACATGGTCACCGAGCTCGACCGGGCCAGCGAGTCCCTGGTGACCCGCACCATCCTGGCCGCCCGCCCCCACGACGCCGTGCTCGGCGAGGAGGGGGGCCTGTCGGGGACGGCCAGTTCGGGCGTGCGCTGGGTGGTCGACCCCCTCGACGGCACCACCAACTACCTCTACGGCTTCCCGGTGTGGGGCGTGTCGATCGCCGCCGAGGTGGACGGTGAGGTGGTGGCCGGCGTGGTGCACGACCCGACCCATGGCGAGACCTTCACGGCGGCGCGGGGCGCAGGGGCGTGCTGCAACGGGCGGCCGCTCGCCGTGGTTGGCGCCCCGTCGCTCGGCGTCGCCCTGCTCGCCACCGGCTTCGGCTACGACGCCGCCGTGCGGGCGGCCCAGGGCGCGGTGCTGGCCCGGGTGCTCCCCGAGGTGCGGGACGTGCGGCGGGCGGGCGCGGCGGCCGTCGACCTGTGCTGGGTGGCCATGGGCCGGCTCGACGCCTACTACGAGCGGGGCCTGCAGCCGTGGGACCGGGCGGCGGGGATGCTCGTGGCCGCCGAGGCGGGCGCCGCCGTGCGCGAGCTCGACGACGGCACCGTGGTGGCCGCCGCGCCCCACCTCGAGGCGCCGCTGCTGGCGCTGCTCGCCGCCGCCGGCGGCCACCCGGGTCGCTAAGGGCCCGCCGAAGAACTACTTGCGCGGCCGCAGGCCGCAATCTGGCCCTGCGACAACGCCAAACGCAGTCGCGGCCGCGCAAGTAGTTCTGAGGCGGTCCCTAACCGAAGAAGGGGACGGCCACCCGGCGGAACTCGTCGGGCTTCACCGTCTTCAGCTCCCGGACCGCTTCCTCCAGGGGCACGCGGACGATGTCGCCCGTCCGCAGGGCGACCATCTGGCCGAAGGCGCCGTCGTGCACGGCCTCGATGGCGGCAATGCCGAAGCGGGTGGCGAGCACCCGGTCGAACGCCGTAGGCGTGCCACCGCGCTGGATGTAGCCCAGGATCGTGACCCGGGTCTCGAACCCCGTGCGCTTCTCCAGCTCCTTGGCCACCACGTTCCCCACGCCGCCCAGGCGGGGGTGGCCGAACTGGTCGACCTCGCTGTCTTGGAGGTGGAGCGTCCCCTCCTTGGGTGTCGCCCCTTCGGCCACCACCACGATGGTGGCGTACCGACCCTGCTCGTGGCGCCGCTTGATGCGCGCCGCCACGTCGTCGATGTCGAACGGCTCCTCGGGGATGAGGATCTCGGCGGCACCGCCGGCGATGCCGGCGTAGAGGGCGATCCATCCGGCGTGGCGCCCCATCACCTCGCACACCATCACGCGGTCGTGGGACTCGGCGGTGGTGTGCAGGCGGTCGATGGCGTCGACGCAGATCTGCACCGCGGTGTGGAAGCCGAAGGTGAGCTCGGTGGCGGAGAGGTCGTTGTCGATCGTCTTCGGGACGCCGACGACCGGGACACCCTCGCCGGTGAGCTTGGCCGCCACCCCCAGCGTGTCCTCGCCGCCGATGGCGACCAGGGCGTCGAGCCCCAGCCGCTGCACGGTGGCCACGGCCCGCTCGACGCCGCCCTCGAGCTTGTAGGGGTTGGTGCGGGACGACCCGAGGATGGTGCCGCCCCTGGGGAGGATGCCACGGCACCGCTCGACGTCGAGGGGCAGCGTGGAGCCCTCGACCACGCCGCGCCACCCCGCGGCGAAGCCGACGAACTCGTCGCCGAACTCTCGCTCGCCCTTGCGGACCACGGCGCGGATCACTGCGTTCAGCCCCGGGGAGTCGCCGCCTCCGGTCAAGACGCCTATGCGCATGGAACCCTCCTCGCCGGCGGTCGCTCAAGCGGGGCCACCCGCCGCCCGACGAACACTAGCGATGGCCACCGCCGGGCACCGACAGCGCGCCCGGCGGGCGGCACGAGTGGCGGTGGCCGTGGCCGTGGCC
>JALYMX010000560.1 GCA_030773495.1 Actinomycetota bacterium
CCCCCGCCGAAGCCGCCGCCGCCCCAGCCGCTCGACCAGCCGCCGCCCACGTAGATGGGGCCGCCCCCGTGCCACCCGTAGCGGCGGACCCGCCAGGCGATGAAGCCGAACATCAGCGGCACGACGAGCACCCCGTACGGGAACCCCGAGGGCCCATCCGGCGCATCCGAGGGCTGCGGCGGCGGCGGCAGCTCGCCGGCCGCCTCGTCGCCCAGCGCCTGGCGGATGGCCTGCGTCCCCTGGGCGACGGCGCCCCCGACGTCGCCGGCCCGCAGCAGCGGCAGCATGCGCTGGCGGACGATGCGGCCGGACTCGAGGTCGGTGAGCTGGCCCTCCAGCCCGCGGCCCACCTCGATGCGCAGCCTGCGGTCGGCGAAGGCGATGAGCAGCAGGACGCCGTTGTCGCTGCCCCGCTCGCCGACGCCCCACGCCCGAGCCAGGTCGATGGAGTAGTCCTCGAGGGAGCGGCCGCCGGTGGTGCGCACGACGGCGACGGCCACCTGGTTGCCCGAGCGGGCCTGGTAGTCGGTGAGCCCGGCGCGCACCTGGGCCTCCACGTCGTCGGGCACCACGCCGGCGGCGTCGACGACGAGGCTGGTGAAGGCCGGGACGTCCTGGGCGGCACGGACGGAGCCGGGGCCAGCGGCACCAGCGAGGACCACGAGGCCGGCCAGCACGGCGAGCACGCCAGCGCATCGCCGGCTGGAGGTCACCGCGGTGTCGAGGTGGCCGGCTGGGTCCCCAGGTCCACCGTCGGCGCGTCCCTCGCCGGCGCCGGGGCCTCGAACAGCGGCTTCCGGTCGAACCCGAACAACCCGGCAACCAGGCTGCGAGGGAACTGGCGGATGCGGACGTTGTACGACGCCACCGTGCCGTTGTAGTCGCGGCGGGCTTGGGCGATCCGGTTCTCCGTGCCCTCTAGCTGGGTCTGCAGGTCCTGCACGTTCTCGCTGCTCCGCAGCTGGGGGAAGTTCTCCACGATGGCGAGGAGCCTGCCGATACCGGCGTCGATCTGGCCGGCCACCGCCAGCTTCTCGTCGGGCGAACGGGCGCCGGCGTAGGCGGCTCGGGCGGCGGCGAGCTCGCCGAACACGTCGCGCTCCTGCTGGAGGACCCCCCTCACCGCGCTCACCAGGTTGGGGATGAGGTCGTTGCGGCGCTGGAGCTGGGCGTCGAGGTCGGCGAACGACTGGTCCACCTGCTCCTCGGTCGACACCAAGCCGTTGTACGAGGAGGCGAGCACGAGCACCACGAGCAGCACGACCCCGCCGACCACGGCGACGGGGACCAGCCACCCCGGGCGGCGGCCGGCGCGTGACACGGGGAACATCGCCGGCACGGTAGCGCCGACCGAGCCCGCTCCCCGCCCCTCAGGACCGGGCGGTCCCTCCGGCAGCCGGCGACCGGCCGGTCATGCGGAACACCACGGCCACCCGCTCCTCGCCGTCGGGACCATCGACGCAGTGCCACGGTCGCCCGTCGGGGGCGCCGGCAAAGCCCGGTGCCCGCAGCAGGCACAGGTCGCCGGGCGCCGTGGTCCAGCTCGCTTCGGGGTCCCGGCCGGGCCCGGACAGCACCGAGAAGCGGGCGGCGCCGCGCAGGGTGAGCACGCCCACGAGGAGCACGTAGGTCATGGCGTCGCGGTGCGGCCCCATCCCGTCCTCGGCTCCGGAATAGCGCAGGTACATGGCGTGGCTCGGGGCGAAGCGCGCCAGGCCGGCGTCGGGAGGAGCGGCCTGGCGGACGGCGTCGGCCAACGCGCCGCTCACCGCCGAGGTCACCGGGCGGGCGTCGTCGTTCCCGTGGACGATCAGCTGTTGGGCCCGCTGCCGGGTGCGCCCCACCGTCTCCGGCATGGTCCAGAACGGCTCGCCGGCCACCTCGCGCAGCATCCGTTGCCGCCACGACGCGGACAGCGCCCCCGGGACGAGGGCGAACCCGTCCCGCCCGACGCGGTGGATGGCGGGGCCGAGGGGAGGCAGCGAGGGGACCGGGAGCGAGGGCGAGGCGCCAGCGTCGCCGGTGGAGCCGGGACGCGGCGCGCCGATGGGTGGTCGTCGCACACGTGGTCCACGGGCGAGTGCGCCCGATATTGCACGCTCACTCTCCGATTTCTTCTCGCGGAGGGGCGCGAGACGTCAGGGGAGCTGGACCGGGGGGTCCACCGGGGCGTCGACCGGCGGCGCGTCGACGCAGGAGGACTCCCCGCCCGCCACCGTCACGCACACCAGCTTGTCGCCCGGGCGGCCCGGGTCCCCTCCCGCCACGGTGCGCCCGCCCGCCGGGTTGGCCACCTCGACGCGAAACGGGGGCAGCGGATCAGCACTGGCTGCGGTCGTGCTCGTCTCGGCGCGGGAGGCGGCGGGCGCCACGTCCGCCGGGCGCGCCCGAACGGGTTCGGAAGCGGTGGCGACGGCCGGTGCAGGGGCGGGAGCGCCGGTCGGAGGTGGCTCCACCGACGATGGGGTTGCCGGCGGGATGTCGTCGGCTCCGGCCTGCATCTGGGGCGCCAGCGTGAGCGCCATGATGAGCACGGGCGTGGCGGCGGCGGCGGCCACGGCCCGACGGGAGACGCCGTGGCGGCGCGGCACCGCCAGCCACCCGAGGACGCCCAGGAACCCCTTCGTGGCGGCGAGCAGGCGCG
>JALYMX010000561.1 GCA_030773495.1 Actinomycetota bacterium
GGCCAGGCCCCGGCCCGCCACCCGGGGATCGGGGTCCTCCACGGCGACCACCACCCGGGCCACGCCGGCCGCCATCACCGCGTCGGCGCACGGCGGCGTGCGCCCGTGGTGGGAGCAGGGCTCGAGGGTGGCGTACAGCGTGGCGCCCACCGCCGCCGCACCGGCCGCCTCCAGGGCGACCACCTCGGCGTGGGGGCCGCCCGGGGCGTGGGTGGCGCCCTCGTGCACGCTCCCGTCGGCGCCCACCACCACCGCACCGACCCACGGGTTGGGCGAGGCGACGAGGCGGGCGCCGGCGGCGAGCTCCACGGCCCGGGCCATCCACGCCTCGTCGTCCTTCGTCATCGGCTCGTCGTCATCGGCTCGTCGTCATCGGCCTGCCCCGCTCAGTGCACGGTGACGTCGCCGGCCAGGAGGGCGAGGGCGTGCGGCAGTACGTCGAGCACGGCGCCGAGGCACTCGACGGCCCCGGCCGACGACCCCGGCGTGTTGACCACGATGCACGTCCCCACCGTGCCCGCCACGCCCCGCGACAGCCTCCCGAGCGGGTTCACCAGCCGCATGGCCTCGGCCAGCCCGGGCGCCTGGCGGTCGAGCACCGCCAGGGTGCCCTCGGGGGTGAGGTCCCGCGGCCCGAACCCGGTGCCCCCGGTCGTGGCCACCAGGCCGGCGAAGCCGGCGGTCATCTCCCGCAGCGCGCCGGCCACCGAGTCGACCCCGTCGGCCACGACCCGCCGGTCGCGCACCTCGAAGCCGGCGCCGGCCAGCGCCTCGGCCAACGCCGGGCCAGAGCGGTCCTCGCGCGACCCCGCGACCACGCCGTCCGACACGGTGAGCACCTTGGCCACCAGGTTCACCGGCCGACCCTACCGATCGCGCCGGAGCGTGAGGACGAACATCCCGTCGGTGCCCACCGCCTGGGGCAGCAGGAGGGCGCCGCGTCCGAGGGGCACCCACGGCGGGCCGGGCGGCGCCAGGGCGACCAGCTCCGGTCGGGTGTCGGCCAACCACTCGTCCACCTGGCAGGTCTCGGCCAGGGTGAGCGTGCACACGCTGTACACCAGCACACCGCCGGGTCGCACCACCTCGGCGGCGGCGGCCAGAAGCCGGCGCTGCAGGGCGGCCAAGCGGTCGACGTCGCCCGGCTGCACCCGCCAGCGGGCATCAGGCCGGCGGCGCAGCACGCCGAGGCCGCTGCACGGGGCGTCGACCAGGACGCGGTCGAAGGAGGAACGACGCAGGGCCGGTCGCCGGGCGTCGGACACCACCACGGCCACGTTGCCCAGGCGGAGGCGGGCAACGTTCTCGGCGACCACGGCCGCCCGCTCGGGCGAGACGTCGTTGGCCACCACGAGCGCCGGGCCAGCGCCCGCCATGGCCGTCGCCTTGCCCCCCGGGGCCGAGCACAGGTCGGCGACGCGCTCGCCTTGAGCTGCCCCGACGTGGGCCGCCACCTCCTGGGAGGCGAGGTCCTGGACGTAGCCGTCCTCCCGCTCGGTGACCGGCGGCGGGACGTTCATCTGCTCCAGGGCGGCCTCGGCCGCTTGCACGCCCAGGTCGGCGGCCAGGCGGCGCACGACCCACTCCGGGTAGCTCAGGCGGGTCGGGGCGTCGGGCCACGCGGGGACGGGCTCACGGGCCATGCGGCGCAGCACGGCGTTGACCAGGCGGCGGGCGCGGACGGGCGCCGCCTCCACGGTGGCCGACACCGCGGCGTGGGCCGGGGTGCGCAGGAACACCAGCTGGTAGGCGCCGAGGCGGAGGGCCGACCGGACGGCGGGCTCCAGCGGCCGGTCGACCAGGCGGTCCACCAACCAGTCGCAGGCCCGGCGCATCCGCGTGGTGCCGTAGACCAGCTCGGTGACGAACCGCCGGTCGCGGCCGGCGAGCCCGCTCTTGGCCAGGAGGTCGGGCAGGACGACGTTGGCGAAGGCGCCCTCGTCGATGCGGGCCAGCGCCTCGAGGGCCAGGCGGCGGGCCGCCGTCCCGGACCTGCTCGGGGTCGCCGGGGGCCGGCCTCGGCCCGCCCGTTCAGGAGCCGAGGGGCTCACCGGGCCGCCACCTCGCCCCTCGCGCCCAGTCGGCCGCCGCCATCGGGCCACGGCCCTCGGGCTGCACCAGCAGCAACTCCATCGGGTCCGTCCCCGTCGGGACGACGACGCCGGCACCGGTGACCCGGTGGGCGCACGCCCGCAGGACGATCAGGCGCCGTCCCCGGAACGTGGTCCACGCCCGCCCGACCCGCACCACCCGCTCCAGCTCGTCGGCCGCCCGGGCCCAGTCGAGGCGCAGCTCGTCGGGGTCGAGCTTGGCGGCGTAGGTCGGCTCGCCCACCTGCGGCTCGGGGTCGCCCAGCCCCTGGCGAAGGGCCTCCACGAGCAGGCACGTGCCCACGGCCACCAACCGCTCGCGCAGCTCCGCCGCCGTCTCGTCGGCGCCGACCTCGACGGCCTCCCGCCGGTAGACCGGCCCGGTGTCGAGCCCCTCCTCCAGCCCCATGAGGCACACGCCGGTCTCGGTGTCGCCGGCGAGGATGGCCCGCTCGACCGGCGCTGCGCCGCGCCAGCGGGGCAGCAACGAGAAGTGCAGGTTCACCATGGGCACCCGCTCGAGCACGTGCGGCTTGATCAGCTTCCCGAAGGCCACGACGACACCCAGCTCGACGCCGGCGTCCACCACGTCGTCCACGCGATCGGTCACCCGCAACCCGGCCTGCACCGCCGCCGCCTTCACCGGGGTGGGCACCACCGCGCCGCCCCGGCCCCGCCGGCGGTCGGGCTGGGTGACGACCACGGCGATCTCGTGGCCGTCGGCCAGGAGGGCCTGCAGCGGGGGCACGGCTGCCTCCGGCGAGCCGAGGTAGGCCAGTCGCAGGGCGGGCTCTCAGCGCGCGTCGAGGTCGAGCACGCGGTCGCGCAGCCGGCGCCGGGCGTCCTTGCGCTGCTCGGGGTCGAGGCGCTCCAGCAGCAGCTTCCCGTCGAGGTGGTCCACCTCGTGGAGGAAGACGCGCGCCAGCATCTCGTCGGCGTCGATCGACAGCTCCCGGCCGTGGAGGTCCACGGCGGTGAGGTGCACCTGCTTCGGGCGCACGATGGGCCAGAACAACCCGGGCACCGACAGGCAGCCCTCGTCGTAGGTCCACTCACCGCGGTGCTCCGCCAGCACCGGGTTGACGGCCACGCCCGGCCCGTCGCCGATGTCCCACACGAACACCCGCTTCTGCACGCCCACCTGATTGGCGGCCAGACCCACGCCGGGCGCCGCGTACATGGTCTCGATCATGTCCTCGACCAGGCGGGCCAGGGCGCCGTCGAGCTCGGTGACGGCCGCCGTGGGCTGGCGCAGGACGGGATCGGCGTGGACGCGGATGGTGTGGATGCCCATCGCCGTTCAGGCTACCCGTCGCCGTCGAGACGGGCATCCGCACGGTGTCAGGCCCGGGCCGGGTCGACCTCCACCCGCAGGCGCCCGTCCGGGCGCGGCGCGGCGGCCAGGGCGTCGCAGAGCGACGGGTGGTCGCTGGCCCGCACCAGCCACCGCCCCTCGGACGGGCCCAGGACCTCCACCGACGACGGGAGGTGGGCGACGTAGTCGGCTCCGGCGTCGCCGCTCACCACGGCGAGGGCGGTGGCCGGCGGCAGGGCGAGCTCGGCCCGGCGC
>JALYMX010000562.1 GCA_030773495.1 Actinomycetota bacterium
ATCGACCATCAGGAGTCACCTCGAACACGCGCTGGGCCGGGCCGCCACTGCCGGTCTCCCAGGTGGCACTCACCAGGCCGCCGTCTTCCAGCCACCGCAGCGCTCGATAGATCCGCCCGGGGTTGGCGCGGGTGAAACCGAACGGCTCGAGGCGCGTGAGGAGCTCGTAGCCGTGGCCGCGTCGCTCCTCGAGCAACAGGAGCAGAACCGCCCGGAGCGCCGATCTCGGGGAGGCCAGGGCGTGAACAATTTCCTCGTTGGCCATCTCCCGCCTCCCCCCGAACCAGGTTACAGCGAAGCGGCCAGGTGTAAGCGGCAGCTCTATCTGACCCTCTGAGCCCGCCCTTCGGCGGCGCTCATTGGTGACGCCGTCAGGTTGTGGTCCGTGACGTGAACGACGACGATGACGCGTCCCCGCACGCGAGGGACCCCTCCCGCAGTCGCTCAACTGTCACCGGGAGGGGTCCAAGGTGGTGTTGCCACCGTTGGCCATCGTATGGCGTTGCCCGCTCCCGGTCGAGCAGTACCTGGCCAGCGGCAAGGACGTCGAGGTCCGGCGGCGGGGCTGCCCGGACTGCGGGGCGTCCATGCGGTTCCGCTCCGGCTACTGGCGCCACGTGCGCGCCCGGGGCGGGACGGGCAGGCCGATGTGGATCCGGCGGGCCGAGTGCGGGCGCTGCCGGCGCAGCCATGCCTTGTTGCCGTCGTTCCTGTTCCACCGACGCCTCGACGTCGTCGGCGACATCGGCGTCGTCGTGCAGGCCGTCGTCGAGGGTGCCAGCGTGGCGGGCCGGGCGGCCGAGGCGCTCGGCGTGCCCTACACGACAGCCCGGGACTGGCTGCGCCGCTTCAGAGCCCGCGCCCCCACGCTGGCCGCCGGCTTGGTCGCCGTGGCGGTGGAGGTCGGCGCCGAGGCCGGCATCGCCGACCTGGCCGTTGACGCCGACCGCCGGGTGCTGGCAGCGCTGCGCCTGGTCGCCGAAGCCGTGGGGTCCTCGCCGTCGGCGTGGGCCCTCGCCTCGCTCATCACCGGCGGCCACCTGCTGGGCACCACCACGGACCCACCGTGGACGCTGCCCGGCGGGCGTCGTGTGATGCCTCCAGTCCCGCGAGGGGACCGACAAGGAGGCAGTTGACGTGGACGACGACCTGGCCGAGGCCATCGCTTTGCACCGCTGGGCGGTGATCGCCGAGGGGGCCAACCGCGCGCTGACCAGCGCCGAGCGGGGTGTGGTGGTGCGCGCCATCGCGGCGCGGGCCCACGCCCACCCCGACGGCGCCGAGCGCCACTACGGGCGCTCCACCATCGACCGCTGGATCCGCGACTACCGGGCCGGGGGGTTGGCGGCGCTGCGGCCCCGCCCCCGCTCCGACACCGGCCTGGTGCGGGCCCGCCCCGAGCTGTTCGAGGAGGCGGTGGCCCTGCGCTTGGAGCTGCCGTCGCGCTCGGCCGCCCAGATCGCCGAGATCCTCTGGGCCCGCCACCGGGTGCGGGTCTCCGCCCGGACCCTGCGCGACCAGCTGCGCCGGCGCGGCCTGCACCGAGAGGCGCTGGCCGCCGAGCCCAAGGCGTTCGGCCGCTACGAGGCCGCCGCCCCCAACGAGCGCTGGATCACCGACGTGGTGGTCGACCCGTGGGTGCCGTTCCCCCGCACGCCAACCTCGGTCCGGGCCCGGCTGTTCGTGGTGGTCGACGACCACAGCCGCCTTCTGGTCCACGGCCGCTTCCACGCCGTGGAGAACACCCGGGCCGGCCAGGAGGTGCTGCGCGCTGCCGTGGTGCGCCGGGGGCTGCCGGCGGTGTTGTATTGCGACCGGGGCGCTCCGTTCGCCAACCACACCCTGGCCCGCACCTGCGCCGTGCTCGGCATCCGCCTCGTGCACTCCCAGCCCTACTCGCCCGAGGGGCGGGGCAAGCAGGAGCGGCTCAACCGCTACATCCGCGAGCGCTTCATCGCCGAGGCCTGCCACGCCGGGATCGAGGACCTGGGCGAGCTCAACGACCGCTTCGAGGCGTGGGCCGAGCAGGTGGCCAACCGCCGCGTCCACGCCGAGACCAACCAGCGCCCCATCGATCGATGGGAGGCGGGCGGGCCGCCCAGGGCGGCTGATCCGGGCCGGCTGCGGGAGGCGTTTTTGTGGGTGGCCGCCCGCCGGGTCACCAAGACGGCCACGGTGTCGCTCGAGGCCAACCACTACGCCGTCGACGCGGCCCTGGTGGGCCGGCGGGTGGAGCTGCGCTACGACCCCGCCGACCTGTCGGTGATCGAGGTGTTCTGCCAGGGCCGGGCCGCCGGCGTGGCCACCCCCTTCGTCATCGGCCGCCACACCCACCGCCGGGTGCCCCAGGCGGCCCCGCCGACGGCACCGGCGACGGGCGTCGACTACCTGGGCCTGGTGGCCGCCGCCCACGACGCCGAGGTGGTGGGCTCCATCTCGTTCGCCCAGGCGCCCCTGTTCGCCTCCGAGGCGGAGGACCAGCGGTGAGCCGGGCCCCGTGGGTGGCGCATTTCGGGCTGTCCCGCACGCCGTTCTCCAAGTCGGTCCCCGCCAAGGACCTCTTCGCCCGGGCCGCTCACGGCGAGGCGGTGGCCCGCATCGGCTTTTGCGTGGCCGAGGCGGCCCTGGGTTGTGTGTTCGGCGACGTCGGCGTCGGAAAGACCGTCGCCGTGCGCGCCGCGGTGGCCGGCTTGGACCCCACCCGCCACCACGTCATCTACATCGCCAACCCGGCCTTCGGCACCCGGGGGCTGTACGTGAGCATCGTGCGCGCCCTCGGGGCCGACCCCCGCTTCCACAAAGCCGAGGTCATGGCCCAGGCCGCCGACCTGTTGGCCGCCGAGGAGGCCGAGCGCCACCGCCGGGTCGT